>NZ_VOSK01000200.1 GCF_009296175.1 Microvirga tunisiensis
GAACAAGAGCATCCGGGAGTGGACCGAGCTGCTGGCCGGCGACGAGGTGCTGGCCACGGCCATCCTCGACCGCCTGCTGCACCGAGCGCATGTTCTCAACATCAAGGGGCGCAGCTATCGCCTGCGGGATCTGGAGGAGGCTCTCCAGCGGGCTCACGCTTGAGCCGTCGTAAAACTGGATGTCGCCTTATCTCGTAAATCTCGGTGTCGCTTGACAGCGTCGGTGCGCGGCCTCGCGACATCCTGAGCCAGTTCCTGATCGAGGCGACGACGCTGTCCACCATCGGCGGAGCGCTCGGCATCGGTCTTGGCGCAGGAGCCGCCTACCTCGTAGCGCAACTCGCCGGCTGGCCTTCGCTCGTGTCGACGAACGCCATCATCATCGCGGTTGGCTTCTCGGCACTCGTAGGCATCTTCTTTGGGTTCTATCCCGCGCAGCGCGCCGCGAAGCTCGATCCTATCGAGGCGCTGCGGCGGGAGTGACGCTCCATTGTCATTCCTGGCTGCGCAGCGAAACCAAGCCCCCCAATCAACATGACGTCTGGAAAATGAGACGCTGTGGAGGCCGGTGAAACTATCCTGCACCGTCAGCGGTTATGGATTCCGGGTTCGGCTCCGATGAGCCGCCCCGGAACGACGCAGTGCCACCATTTCTACTCCGCCGCCATCACGCGATAGCGCGCCGGATCGTAGTTGAGGATCGGAGCGAGCCAGCGCTCGACCTCCGTAACGCTCATGTCCTTACGTGCCGCGTAATCCTCCGCCTGATCGCGCTCGACCTTGGCGACGCCGAAGTAGTAAGCCTCTGGATGCGACAGGTAGAGACCCGATACGGAAGAGCCGGGCCACATGGCGTAGGACTCCGTGAGCGTCACACCGATGCGGCGCTCGGCCTCAAGCAGACTGAACAGGGTTGCCTTTTCCGTATGATCGGGCTGTGCAGGATAGCCGGGAGCAGGGCGGATGCCCTGGTACTCCTCGCCGATTAGACCCTCATTCGTGAGGTTCTCGTCGGAGGCATAGCCCCAGAACTCCTTGCGCACGCGTTCGTGCATGCGCTCCGCGAACGCCTCCGCCAAACGGTCGGCGAGCGCCTTCACCATGATCGAGCGGTAATCGTCGTTCGCGCGCTCGAAGCGTTCCGCAATGCGCACTTCCTCGATGCCGGAGGTCACCACGAAGGCCCCGATCCAATCGGGCTGTCCGCTCTCAACAGGAGCGACGAAATCGGACAGGCAGATATTGGGCTTGCCGTCGCGCTTCGAGAGTTGCTGACGCAGACCGTGGAGGGTCGCAAGCTGCTCCGCACGGCTCTCGCCCGTGTAGAGACGGATGTCGTCCCCCACCGCATTGGCAGGCCAGAAGCCGATCACCGCCTTTGGATTGAACCAGCGTTCGTCCACGAGTTGCTTGAGCATCACCTGCGCGTCGTCCCAGAGCTGCCGCGCGGCCTCTCCCTGCTTCTCGTCTTCGAGGATCGCCGGAAAGCGGCCCTTCAGCTCCCATGTCTGGAAGAACGGCGTCCAGTCGATATAGGGCACGAGCTCGCCCACATCGTAGCTGCGGAACACGCGGGCGCCGGTGAAAGTGGGCTTCGGCGGCTGGTAGGACGACCAGTCGATCGCGAGCTTGTTGGCACGGGCCTTCTCGATGGACAAGCGCTGCTTGTCGGCCTCCGAACGGGCATGGGCGTCGGCCACCTTGCGGTATTCGGAGCGCAGCGTCTCCACATAGCCGTCCTTCATGCCGGGCGACAGCAGCGAGGACACGACGCCGACGGCGCGGCTGGCATCCGTCACATAGACGGCCTGACCCCTATGATAGTTCGGATGGATCTTTACCGCCGTGTGCACGCGGCTCGTGGTGGCGCCGCCGATGAGGAGCGGAATGTCGAAGCCCTCGCGCTCCATTTCGCTTGCCACATGCACCATCTCGTCAAGGGACGGCGTGATGAGGCCGGAGAGGCCGATCACGTCCACCTTCTCCCTGCGGGCCGTCTCCAGGATCTTCTGGGCCGGTACCATGACGCCGAGATCGAGAACCTCGTAGTTGTTGCAGGCGAGAACCACGCCGACGATGTTCTTGCCGATATCGTGCACGTCGCCCTTCACGGTCGCCATCAGCACCTTGCCGGCAGCAGAGCGCTGCGCAATTCCAGAGGCTTCCTTTTCCGCCTCCATGAACGGCATGAGGTAGGCCACGGCCTGCTTCATGACGCGCGCGGACTTCACTACCTGCGGCAGGAACATTTTTCCAGCGCCGAAGAGGTCTCCGACCACGTTCATGCCGGCCATGAGCGGGCCTTCGATCACGTGCAGCGGACGCTCGACCGACTGACGCGCCTCTTCGGCGTCCTGCTCGATGAATTCGGTGATGCCGTTGACGAGCGCATGCTCGATCCGCTTCTCGACGGCCCAAGAGCGCCATTCGAGATCGGCCGCCTTAACGGCGCCTGATCCATCGCCCTTAAAGCGGGGCGCCGCCTCCAGCAGGCGCTCCGTCGCATCGGGACGGCGGTCGAGCACCACGTCCTCGCACAACTCGCGCAGCTCCGGATCGATCTCGTCGTAAACGGCGAGTTGCCCTGCATTCACGATGCCCATGTCCATCCCGATCTTGATGGCGTGGAACAGGAACACCGAATGCATGGCCTCGCGCACCGGCTCGTTGCCGCGGAACGAGAAGGACAGGTTCGAGACGCCACCCGAGATATGGGCATGCGGCAGCGTCTCGCGGATGATGCGCGTCGCCTCGATGAAGTCGACGCCGTAGCCGTTATGCTCCTCGATGCCGGTGGCAACCGCGAACACGTTCGGATCGAAGATGATGTCTTCTGGTGGAAAGCCGATTTGCTCGGTCAGGATCCTGTAAGCGCGCGTGCAGATCTCGACCTTTCGCTCCAGCGTGTCCGCCTGGCCCTGCTCATCGAAGGCCATGACCACGACGGCAGCACCGTAAGAGCGACAGATCTTTGCTTGCTCGATGAAAGCCTCCTCGCCCTCCTTCATGGAGATCGAGTTCACGATGGCCTTGCCCTGGATGCACTTGAGCCCGGCCTCGATCACGTGGAACTTGGAGGAATCCACCATCACCGGAACACGAGCGATATCGGGCTCGGCCGCAACGAGGTTGAGGAACTCCACCATCGCCTTCTCGGAATCGAGCAGGCCCTCATCCATGTTGATATCGATGATCTGCGCGCCGCTCGCGACCTGATCGCGCGCCACGTCGAGGGCGGCGGCATAGTCGTTATTGGTGATGAGTTTGCGGAACTTGGCGGAACCGGTGACGTTCGTACGCTCGCCCACATTCACGAAAGGAATGTCGGAGGTGAGGATGAAGGGTTCAAGGCCCGACAGGCGCATGAGCGGCTGCACTCTCGGCACCGAGCGCGGCGCCTTGCCCGCGACGGCCTCCGCGATGGCGCGGATGTGATCCGGCGTCGTGCCGCAGCAGCCGCCAACCACGTTGACGAGACCCGCATCGGCGAATTCCGCCAGCATATTGGCCGTCGCCTCGGGGCGCTCGTCATAGAGGCCGAATTCGTTGGGCAGGCCCGCATTCGGATAGGCGCAGACGAGCGTGTCGGCAACCTTGCCGATTTCCTGGATATGGGCGCGCATCTCGCGCGCTCCAAGCGCGCAGTTGAGGCCGATGGAGAACGGCTCCGCGTGTCGCATCGAATGCCAGAAAGCGGTCGGCGTCTGGCCCGAGAGCGTCCGGCCGGAGAGGTCCGTGATCGTGCCCGAGATCATGATCGGCAGCTTCACGCCCTTCTCGGCGAAGACCTGATGCGTCGCGACGATGGCGGCCTTCGCATTCAGCGTGTCGAAGATCGTCTCGATGAGGATGATCTCGGCACCACCGTCGATCAGTCCCCTCACCTGCTCGGCGTAAGCCTCGCGCACCTGATCGAAGGTCACAGCGCGATAACCCGGATTGTTCACGTCCGGCGAGATCGAGAGCGTCCGGTTTGTCGGCCCGATGGCGCCGGCGACGAAACGGCGGCGGCCGTCCTCCTTTTCGGCGAGGAGAGCCGCTTCGCGCGCAATCCGTGAACCCTCGAAATTCAGATCGTAGACGATCTCCTCCATGCCGTAATCGGCTTGGGCGATCGAGGTGCCGGAGAAGGTATTGGTTTCGACGATGTCCGCACCTGCGCGGAAATAGTCGAGGTGTACGTTGCGCACCGCGTCGGGCTGCGTGAGGATGAGCAGATCGTTATTGCCTTTGACGTCCTGCTTCCAGTCCTTGAAGCGCTCGCCGCGAAAATCCTCTTCCGAGAAGCGCGAGCGCTGCAGCTCCGTTCCCATCGCGCCGTCGAGCACGAGAATCCGCTTGGAGGCGGCTTCACGGAGTGCCTTGATCACGTCAGCGCCATTGGCGGGGCGAGGAGTATGTGCAGTCATTCGATTCGTTCTCTTTTCATCGCGGTCGGCGTTGCACCAACCGATGAAGCTCATTCAAATCTGGCAAATACGAATGCCCGGCTCACGAACCAGGCATCGCAAAACTTAAGCTGCGGCTTTCACGCTCTGGTCGCGCAATCCGAGCAGATGGCAGATGGCATAGACCAGATCGGCGCGGTTCATCGTGTAGAAGTGGAACTCGTTTACGCCGCGATCGACGAGATCGATCACCTGCTCGGCCGCAACGGCGGCGGCGACAAGCTTGCGCGTCTCGACATCGTTCTCCAAGCCCTCGAAGCGGGCCGCGAGCCAGTCAGGCACGCTCGCGCCGGTCTTGGACGCGAAATTCGCCGTCTGCTTGAAGTTCTGTACCGGCACGATGCCGGGCACGATGGGAATATCAATGCCGCGTGCACGCACGCGGTCGAGATAGCGGAAGTAGTGATCGTTGTCGAAGAAGAACTGGGTGATGGCCCGGTCTGCGCCGCAATCGACCTTTGCCTTCAGCACGTCGATATCTGCATCGAGCGATGCAGCTTCGGGATGCTTCTCCGGATAGGCCGAGACGGAGACCTCGAAGTCGCCGATCGCCTTGATGCCGGCCACGAGATCGCAGGTTTGCTGAAATCCGCCGGCATGAGGCTCATAGGCCGTGCCGATGCCGGACACAGGATCGCCGCGAAGCGCCACGATGTGACGCACGCCGGCATCCCAGTAGGAGCGAACAACCTCGTTCACGTCCTCTTTCGTGGCCGCAACGCAGGTGAGGTGCGCAGCGGGCTTGAGATGCGTTTCCTGTACGAGCCGCGAGACCGTGGCGTGGGTGCGCTCGCGGGTGGAGCCGCCGGCGCCATAGGTGACGGAGACGAATTGCGGATTAAGGGAAGCGAGACGCTGGATGGAGGCCCAGAGCGTCGTCTCCATCTCCGGGGTCTTCGGCGGGAAGAACTCGAAGGAGACCTTGATCGGACAGGAGACCTGCCGGCTGGGACGAAGGGTGAGCGGTGACATCAGGCGACCTCTCTGTCGGGTTCACTCAAGGGCCAATCCGTCACCACACGGCGATCCTGGCCAAGCCAAAGGGATACGGTCAAATGCTCGTCGCCTTTTTTGGGCGGAGCGATCTCACAATTGAGCGTGCAGTCGAGCCCCGCCTCGTCGAGCCAGCTTGCCACCTGAGAGGGAGCGAAGCCGAGGCGGCGATGAGCCTGAGCCTCGCGCAGGAATTCGAGACTATGCGGTGCGAAATCGACCACGAGGATCCGTCCGCCCGGCGCGACGAGGCGGGCGGCCTCGCGGATCGCGCGGGCTGGGTCATCCAGGTAATGCAGCACCTGATGGATGACGACGAGATCGAAGGTATTGCGCGGAAACGGGGGCGCATAGATATCCCCCTGGCGCAGCTCGATGCCCCTTAAGCCCGCCTTTTCGAGATTAGCCCGTGCCACTGAGAGCATGGCGTGACTGGCATCGAGGCCAACCGTGCGGCTGGCACGTGGTGCCAGCAGTTGCAGCATGCGGCCGGTGCCGGTGCCGAGATCGACGAGATTCCGGATCTTGGCCGAGCCCAGCGTATCGAGGACGGCAGCCTCGACCACCGCTTCGGGCGCGTGGAGGGAGCGGATACGGTCCCAGTCCGGCGCCAGACGGGAGAAGAAGGCCTGCGCCGCCTGCGAGCGCTGGGCGCGCACGGCCTCAAGGCGGGTTCGGTCCTCCAGCAGTTGCGGATCGGACCGGTCGAGGCTCTCCAAGGTGGGGCGGATGATGCGGAGCGCCACGCCCCGGTCGGTGAGCCGGAAGAACGCCCAAGCTCCCTCCCGGTGCCGTTCCACGAGGCCTGCCTCGACGAGAAGTTTCAGATGGCGGGAGATGCGCGGCTGGGACTGCCCGAGGATATCCGTGAGATCGGAAACGGAGAGTTCTCCTTCCGTCAACAAAGCCAGGATTCGCAGACGCGTTCCCTCGGCGGCGGCCCGCAGGACGTCCAGGGTCAGATCCAGCGATGGAGGCGGGGTGTCGGGCACAGCCAAATCTCGCTCTTACATATAAAGATATATTTATATCTATTTTGACACGAGAGCAAGCTGAGCCTTAGACGTTTAGGACTTTTTTCGGTACCCCTTGGCGCGGCCGGCCAGTACAACGAGCACGAAGACGGCTCCCGCAACGATCCAGGCGGAAAGGCCAATGGGCTCCTGATTGAAAATGGAGGCGATCAGGAGGGTGACGAACGTCTGCAGCAATTGAACCTGGCTCACATGGGCGATCCCGCCGATGGCAAGTCCGGCATTCCAGGCAAAGAAGCCGAGATACTGGCTCATGAGGGTGACATAGGCAAAGCCGATCCAACTCCAGGCGGGGATCGCCCCCAACTCCTCCGGGAGGGTCCAGAGCGCCACCGGAACCGTAACTGGCAGGGCGACGACCAAGACCCAGGAGATGACCTCCCAACCGGCCAAGCCACTACGTACAAGCTTGCCGGAGACCACATAGCCCAGGGCTGACGAAAAGGCAGCCGCGAGGAGGAAGAGATCACCCCGCCCGAGCGAGCCGCCACCCTCATGCAGGGTGAAGCCGATGACGAGGGCGGCACCGGCCAGAGCGGCCAGCCAGAAACCCGGGCTTGGGCGCTCGCCAGCAATCAGAGTGCTGATGGCGGAGGTTGCGAGCGGCAGAATGCCGAGCACCACACCGCCATGGGACGCCGGAACGCGCTGCATCGCCAGTGCAGTAAACCCGGGAAAGCCTCCGACCAGGCATAAAGCCGCGAGCGCCATGGCGCCGACCTGTCGCCGTGAGGGCCAAGGTCTACGCAGAACGAGGAGGGTCGCGAGGGCCAGGAGCCCGGCAAGCGCCGCCCGCCCCGCCGTGACGAAGAGCGGGCTCAAGTGCTCAACCGCGATATGGGTAAACGGAAGCGTACCGGCAAAAATGCACACGCCGACGAAGCCCAGCACCAAGCCCAGGTTCTCCCGCGACATCGGGCGTCGGCTTAGCGGAATGGGGGTTCGTCGAAGCTGCGCAGCTTGCGCGAATGCAGGGACGCCCGCTGGCCTTTCAGGATGTCGAGCGCTGCAAGACCGATCATGAGATGCTCGCTCACCGCGCGCTCATAGAAGGCATTGGCCGCGCCCGGCAGCTTGATCTCGCCGTGCAGCGGCTTGTCCGAGACACACAGCAGCGTGCCGTAGGGGACACGCAGCCGGTAGCCCTGAGCCGCAATGGTGCCGCTTTCCATGTCCACCGCGATGGCGCGGGACAGGTTGATCTGCCGCCGCTCTTGGCTCCAGCGCAGCTCCCAGTTCCGGTCGTCGTAGGTCACGACGGTGCCGGTGCGCAGGCGCCGCTTCAGCTCCTCGCCCCGTTCGCCGGTGACGTGCACCGCCGCGTCCTGCAGGGCGACCTGGATTTCCGCGAGGGCCGGGATCGGAATTTCCGGCGGCACCGCACCGTCGAGGATGTGGTCGCGCCGCAGGTAGCCGTGGGCCAGCACGTAATCGCCGATGGATTGCGACTGGCGCAAGCCCCCGCAATGCCCGACCATGAGCCAGCAATGGGGCCGCAGCACCGCCAGGTGATCGGTGATGTTCTTCGCATTCGACGGCCCGACGCCGATATTGACCAGGGTCACCCCATGCCCGTCCTGGCGCATCAGGTGGTAGGCCGGCATCTGGAACCGGTGCCAGGGCGTGGAGCCGATCAGCTCTTCGATGACGGCGTCGTCCAGCCCCCGTTCGATAGTGATGCCGCCCGGCAGGACGAGTTTCGTATAAGGCCCCTCCTCGTTCGCCAGCTCCTTGACGGCCCAGCGGATGAATTGGTCCACATAGCGGTGATAGTTGGTGAGCAGGATCCAGGGCTGAACGCAGCGCCAGTCGCTGCCGGTGTAATGCACCAGACGGCGGAGCGAGTAATCCACCCGGGCCGCGTCGAAGAGCGCCAGGGGGCGCACCTCGTTCTCATGGAACACCCAGGTGCCGTCGGCAATCTCGTCGCCTACCTTGGCGAGAAGCGGAGTCGGAAAATGCTGAGCGAGTTCGGAGGCGGAATGAGCTCCGCGGCCCAGTTCGTCGCCACGCTCGAAGATATACGGATAGGGAATTTCCTGGTCGCTGACGCCGACCTCGATGGTGGCGCCATAGTCGCGCACGAGGAAGTTCAGCTGCTCCAGCAGGTAGTTCTTGAAGAATCCAGGTTGCGTGATGGTGGTGGCATAAACCCCAGGCCCCTGGAACTTGGCATAGGCGCGCTGCTTAATGGGCGGCACGGCGCTTGATCGGTAGTCGAGGCGCAGTTCCGGATAGCGGAAGCGGGACCGCTCGAAGGGTGTGGGCGGCGTGCCAGTGGAAAAGAAATGATCGAGAGCCTGCCGCTGCGCTTCGATGGCGCTGTCATGAAGCGTGATGAGCCGCTCGACGGCTTCTTCAGGCGTGGCAACGGATTGGAAGGTGGAGATGTGATCGGCTGGCACGTGGACTCTCTTCTTACGTCTCGTGCCTCAAGGGTCATACACTGTTTCTGGAAAGAACCCAACCGGGTTGATCGATCAGAAAGAAAGCCGCTCACCCTGCCAGTCGAAGAAACCGCCCGTGTCGTCCAGTGTCAGCCGGTCGATGAGCGCGACGAGACCGGCCGCGCTTTGCTGGGCCGGGATGTCCGCGCCTGAGCCACCCATATCGGTTCGGACCCAGCCGGGATGGACAGAGATGGCCACGATCCCTTCAGCCTGCAGATCAGTCGCCAGACCTTGAACCACCTTGTTCACCGCAGCTTTGGAGGCACGATACGCAATCCGGTCGGACTTGGCGTAAGACAGGGAGCCCATGCGGCTGCTGAGGGTAACGATCTTGGCCGCCTTCGCGCGTTTCAGGTGAGGCAGGAACGCCTCGACGATCCGTAAGGGACCGAGGGTGTTGACGTTCAGGGTTTCGAGAAACCCATCGAAATCCATATCGAGCGTCGATTGCCGCTGCGGACCGATGATGCCGGCATTGTTGAAGAGAACGTCGATGGGCTCGTCGATGCTCTTGGCCGCGGCCTTGATCGAGATGCTGTCCCGGACGTCGAGCCCCAGCAGCATGAGCTGCCCTGTTGTGGTGTACTCGCTCCATGCGGGCGGCGCCTGATTCAGGCCACGAAGGGTGCCGATGACGCGATCACCCCGATGCAAGAGAACGCGGGCGAGCTCCTGCCCGATCCCGCGTCCGATGCCTGTGATGAGGTAAGTTCCCACGAAAAAAGACTACCGCGAGAACTTCTTGTACTTGATCCGATGCGGGATCGTGGAATCCGTGCCGAGGCGGCGCTTCTTATCCTCCTCGTAATCGGCGAAGTTCCCTTCGAACCATTCCACGTGGCTATCGCCCTCGAAGGCCAGGATGTGGGTGGCAATGCGGTCGAGGAACCAGCGATCGTGCGAGATGATCACGGCGCAGCCGGCATAATCCTCCAGCGCCTCCTCCAGTGCCCGCAGGGTATCCACGTCGAGGTCGTTGGTCGGCTCGTCGAGAAGCAGGACGTTCGAGCCGGACTTCAGGATCTTGGCGAGATGCACGCGGTTGCGCTCGCCGCCCGAGAGCACGCCGACCTTCTTCTGCTGGTCCGAGCCCTTGAAGTTGAAGGCGCCGCAATAGGCGCGGGCGTTGATCTCGCGCTTGCCGAGATAGAGCACCTCGTTGCCGCCCGAAATCTCCTCGTAGAGAGTCTTGTTGGCATCGAGCGAGTCGCGGCTCTGGTCGACATAACCGAGCTTGACGCTCTCGCCGATCTTGATGCTGCCCTCGTCCGGCTGTTCCTGACCCGTGATCATGCGGAACAGCGTGGTCTTGCCGGCGCCGTTCGGGCCGATGATGCCGACGATGCCGCCCGGCGGCAGCTTGAAGGACAGACCATCGATGAGAAGCTTGTCGCCGAACGCTTTCTTCAGGTTGTCGAACTCGATGACGTTGTTGCCCAGACGCTCGGCGATCGGAATGATGATCTGAGCCGTGGTCGGGCCCTTCTCGTTGGCCTTGGCCACGAGATCCTCGTAACGCTGGATACGGGCCTTCGACTTGGCCTGGCGGGCCTTCGGCGAGGCCGACACCCATTCGCGCTCCCGTTCGATGGTGCGCCTATGCGCCTCGTCCTCGCGGCCCTCCTGCTCCAGGCGCTTCTGCTTCTGCGTGAGCCAGGACGAGTAGTTGCCCTCGTAGGGGATGCCCCGGCCGCGGTCGAGCTCGAGGATCCAGCCGGTCACGTTGTCGAGGAAGTAGCGGTCGTGGGTCACGATCAGGATCGCGCCCGGGTAGTTGCGCAGATGCCCTTCGAGCCAGCCGGTCGTTTCGGCGTCCAAGTGGTTGGTCGGCTCGTCGAGGAGCAGCAGTTCCGGCTGCTCCAGGAGCAGCTTGCACAGCGCCACGCGGCGGCGCTCGCCGCCCGAGAGCTTGTCCACGGACCAGTCGTCCGGCGGGCAGCGCAGGGCGTCCATGGCTTGGTCGACCTGGGAATCGAGATCCCACAGGCCTTTGGCCTCGATCTCATCCTGGAGGCGGGTCATCTCGTCCGCCGTCTCCTCGGAATAGTTCATGGCGAGCTCGTTGTAGCGGTCGAGGATCGCCTTCTTGGCGGCCACACCCTCCATGACGTTCTCGCGGACGTTCTTCGACGGGTCGAGCTGGGGCTCCTGCGGCAGGTAGCCGACCCGCGCTCCCTCTGCGACCCAGCCCTCGCCGGTCCAGTCCGTATCGGTGCCGGCCATGATGCGCAGCAGGGTCGACTTACCGGCGCCGTTCACGCCGAGCACGCCGATCTTGGCATCGGGATAGAAGGAGAGGTGAATGTTATCCAAGACCTTCTTGCCGCCTGAATAGGTCTTGGTGAGGCCACGCATGTGGTAGATGAATTGACGGGACACGGAAAAAGCCCTGCTTGGTCGAGATGTGAATGGAGTTGGCCGTCAGTTAGCAGGGGCAGACGACCGGGGCAAGGCGGGGGAATGTCGCCAGCAGGGTTCCGGAGAGCCAGCACCCGCAGGCCCAGGGCTTGGGAGCCCTGAGCCATGAGGTGATCGAGGGTGGTGCGCTGGGCAGCCCGGCTCGATGGGTATGGTGGAATGGGAAGAGCCAGGATGCCTCGCACGCGGGACTGTTAGGCGTTTCGACTTGGACCAGCACAGGGCTGCCAAGGGCCTCCCGCCAACCGGCGTGCGAGGCCTGCTGCAGGACCGCTCCCCGCCCCACATCTGCGACGCCTCGCGAGCGCGCCCCCGTCGGGCCGGGATGAGCCAGGGTCGAGCCCAGATGATACATCGTATCAATAACAAAGTGAGAACATTGCACACACCCTCTCGTCATCACCGGCCTTGTGCCGGTGATCCCGATCCGTAAAGCACTGCGCCTCACCGCATCGGGATGGCCGGGACAGGCCCGGCAATGACGGCAGAGGGTGTCGCGGGCCGTGATCCCGACCGTCTCGCGCGGCCTCATCCTGAGGAGCCGCTGCAAGCGGCGTCTCGAAGGAGGGTCCGGAGAGCACTGAAATCCTCCTTCGAGACGCAGCCTCACGGCTGCTCCTCAGGATGAGGGCCATGGGTCTGAAAGCGGGATGGCCCGGACCGATCCCGGATCGAGTCCGGGGACGGCCAGGACTAGTTCCTCTGCACTGAGGATTTGACGAGTTGAGGCGGGCGTAGGAGGGGCAGGCGTTCGGGCTCAACCAGGACTTCGATGCTACGGGCCAAGCCCGGCTGGCGTCGGATCAGGCCCATCCGTTCC
>NZ_VOSK01000201.1 GCF_009296175.1 Microvirga tunisiensis
GGTTTTGCTCCACGCTTCCTTCAGACCCCACCTCGCGGTGGCGCCCTTGCGCTTTGCTAACCCTTCGCCGCCATCAGGCTGGGTAGAGGACTTGCACCTCCAAGCTGTCGAACATGCTCGGCACACGAAAAAAGGCGGGCCGAAACCCGCCTTTCCATTGCTCATCCGCGAGCGCGAGCGCGTATCATGAAGGTGTCGTAGGCGTATTCGGCCACCTGGAACCAGAGATATTCCTCGCCGCGGAACGCCCTGTAGCTGTCGTAGATCTTCTTGAAATCCGCGTTCTTGGCCGAGGTCTCGTCATAGACCTCGTTGGCGGCCTTGTAGGCCGCTTCCATGATCTCTTGCGAGAAGGGGCGTAGCTGCGCGCCGTTGCCGATCAGACTGCGCAGGGCGGCCGGATTCTTGGCATCGTACTTGGCCTGCGTGTCCACGTTCACATATCCCGCAGCAGCCTGGATGGCGGCTTGGTAGTTCTTGGGCAGCTCGTTCCATTTCTGCAGGTTGATGTAGAAGTGAATGGCAGGACCACCCTCCCAGAAGCCCGGATAGTAGTAGTAAGGCGCGACCTTGTTGAGACCGAGCTTCTCGTCGTCGTAAGGCGCCACCCACTCGGCAGCGTCGATGGTGCCGCGCTCCAGCGACGGGTAGAGATCGCCGCCGGCGATCTGCTGCGGCACGACGCCGAGCTTGCCCATGATCTGCCCGGCAAGGCCCGCGATGCGCATCTTCAGTCCCTGCAGGTCCTGAACGGTCTTGATCTCCTTGCGGAACCAGCCGCCCATCTGCACGCCGGTATTGCCCGCAGGCAGAGCGTACACGTTATGCTTGGCGTAGAACTCGTTCAGCAGGGCATTGCCGTTGCCCTGATAAAGCCAGGCGTTCATCTGACGGGAATTCAGGCCGAAAGGCAGCGTTGTGCCGATGGCGAATGTCGGGTCCTTGCCCACGTAATAATACGAGCAGGTATGACCCATCTCGACCGTTCCGCCGCCGATGGCATCAAGCGCCTGAGGCGCGCCGACGATCTCGCCGGGCGCGAAGGTCTGGATGATGAACTTGCCGTCGGTGGCTTCCGCGACGAGCTTGGCGAAGGTCTCGCCGCCGCCGAACAGGGTGTCGAGGGATTTCGGGAAGGCCGAGGTCAGGCGCCAGCGGATCTCGGGGTTCGACTGGGCGATGGCCGGCTTGGCAACGGCTCCGGCGGCTGCGCCGATTGTGGCGGCTTGGAGGAATGCACGACGTTTCATGGGCGTCCCTTTCATTCGTTTACGTTTCAAGGCGCACATGAGACAGAAAGTTTCAACGCGACGCACTCAAACGAATAGTTGAGACGTCCCTATAACGGGCCGGACGGAAGAAGGGAGGTCTTCCGAAGCAGGGACTTCATGCATTCAATGCATGCGTGGGGCGGCCCCAAGACAAAGCTTGGAGCCGCTTTCCCAATCGGCGTGAAATGAACGGAGCAGGTCCGTCAGAAAATCAGTTCGCCCGCTCCCCAGGCGAGGAGGATCAGGAGAATGAAGGCGAGGAGGAACAGGCCGAACAGGACCTTGGCGATGGTCTTGGCGCCGGAGGCGACGCCCGTGAAGCCCAGCGCTCCCGCCACCAGGGAAACCACCAGGAAGATCAGAGCCCATTTGAGCATGTCTGTACCCTTGTCGCTTACTGTCCAGCTACAGGCATAAGCACTCACGCTCGATCCGGTTCCGGGCCGCTTGCGCTCAGATCACGACGGTGACCTTTTCGGCGGCCCGCGTCAGGGCCGTATAGAGCCAGCGGCTGCGATGCTCGCGGAAGGCATAGGACTCGTCGAAGAGCACGAGATCGTCCCATTGCGAGCCCTGAGCCTTGTGCACGGTGAGCGCATAGCCATAGGTGAACTCATCGGACTCCTTGCGCAGGACGAACGGCACCTCCTCCCCCGTCCCCTCGAAGAAGGCCTTGTGCACGGCGACCTCCACCGACCGGCGGCGGGCATCGTCGTCGGACAGCACATCCATGCGGATGAAGTCGTTGCGGATGCCGCGCAGGGCCTGGATGCTCCAGGTGCCGCCGTTGAGCAGGCCCTTGGTCTTGTCGTTGCGCAGGCAGACGAGCTTCTCGCCGGCCGCCGGCATGGGGTCGCGGTAGCCGTTCAATTCGCGCAGGCGCGTGTTGTAGAGACGCCTGGTCTTGTTGAGGCCGACCAGCACCTGATCGGCCGCCGTGACGGCGTTCGCGTCGATCTCGCGGCGGCGGATGATGCGGCTCTCGCCATAGGTGCCCGGCTCCAGCCGCCCGCCTTCGCGAACCTGCATCGAGAGATGAATGATGGGATTGTCCTTGGCCTGCCGATGCACTTCCGTGAGCATCACGTCGGGCTCGCCTTCGGTGAAGAAGCCGCCGCCCTTCACCGGCGGCAATTGCGCCGGATCGCCGAGTACGAGAACGGGCTGCCCGAAGGACAAGAGATCACGCCCGAGCTCCTCGTCCACCATGGAGCATTCGTCGATGATGATGAGGTCGGCCTTGGAGGCCGGACTCTGGCGGTTGAGCACGAATTGCGGACCGTTCTCATCCGACTCCCGCGAGCGGTAGATCATCGAATGGATCGTCGAGGCCTCAGTGCAGCCCTTGGTGCGCAGCACGAGCGCGGCCTTGCCGGTATAGGCGCCGAAGGCCACCTCGCCGTCCACGTTCTCGGCGATGTGCTTGGCGAGCGTTGTCTTGCCCGTGCCGGCGTAGCCGAAGAGACGGAACACCGGACGGTCGCCGCGGCGGAGCCAATCGGCGACGGCTTTGAGGGCAGCATCCTGTTGCGGCGACCAGGTCATGCGGATTTCGCCTCGCGGTGCAGTGAATAGAGAAGACCCATGATGATGATGCCGCTGCCGAGGAAGACATATGGATCGAGCGGCTCACCATAGAACTGCCAGCCCACGAAGGCGATCAGCGGGATGCGCATGAAGTCCAACGGCACGACCATGGTGGCGTCGCCCCGGCGGTAGGCGTTGGTCAGGCAGTAATGCGAGAGCAGACCTCCGACGCTGATGCCGACGAGGGCCAAGGCATGGGACGACTGGACCTCGAGCCAGAAGGCCCGGCTCACGCCCGCGAGGTTCATGGGAAGCTGCAGCAGGTTCATGAAGAACAGGATCGAGAAGGTGCTCTCCGTCATCGTCAATCGCTTGGTCATGATGGCCACGAGAGCAAAGCTGAATGCAACGCCAAGCATGAGGAAACTGGCCGGCTGCAAGGTTTCCAACCCCGGGCGCAGGATCACGAGAATGCCGATGAAACCGAGCACGATGGCGACGAGACGTCCTCTCGTCATCCGCTCCTTGAGCAACGGGATTGCCAGCAAGGCGACCCAGGCTGGCGTGGTGAACTCGATCGCGAAGACGGTTGCGAGCGGCAGGAGCGTGAGTCCGAAAGCCCATCCATCCGTGCCGAGAAAATGAAGGACATTGCGCGCGAGGTGCAGCGGGAAGCGGCGCGGCTTCAATCCGGACCGAAGCTCCGGCTTGAGGAGCGCGAGCACGAGCAGGATCAGGACGCCGGCCGCGTTGCGAACGGCCAGCATCTCGAAGATCGAGAAGGTGGACGCAAGCGCGCGCACCGCAATGGCCGTTGCGGAGAAGGAGAAGAGCGCGCCGCTCATCCAGAGGACGACGGCAAGGATGCTGCGATGAGGCACGGTGGTTCAACCGATATGAGGGTCTTCTCGCTTAACCTGCCTCCGCCACCGCGTGAAGCCTCCATCGTCATGCCACCTGCAGCGACGAAGACGCACACGGCGAATGAGCCCGAGATCGAGTCTCGGACAAGGCTCCGATCATCCCCTCACGCACGGGGCGTGAATCGTGATTCTCGACTCGTCTTCGACTCGCAGGCCGATTTTCGCCTCCGATCGACAAATTTTTTTGAGTCTCACGCACGAGGACTCCGAGACGCGTAAAACCCGTCTTCGACCCTCTCCAAGTGAAGAGGATTTCGGTTGCGATGTTGAACGTTCCTGAACACATCCGAATACTCTGCGGACGTTTAACATCTTCTTTACTCATGCGCTAAGCCATTGTTACGAAATGCGATTTAGACGTCATCACAACAGCGCGGCGTCGCGAATACCGACATCGAAGCACCTAAGGAAGAGACTCTAACTGTCTCATCTTGAACCCGATATTGAGTCTTAGATCTGCAAGTGCAGAGAGACATACCCGGCAACATATCCACAGAAAAAGTGAGCGTTCTACTGTCAACACTTTCCGATAATCGGAACCCCGTTGGTATAACGACGTTGCCTTGCAAGCGTGACGGTTGCACGCGAAGGCCCTTGAAGGAGGCGGCAATGCCGACAGACACCAAGTCAAACCCGCTGACGATGCTGTTCACGGGAGACACCGGTGCGACCAGCACCAAGAAGACCGCTAAGAAGAGCAGCGCACGCCGCGGCTCGACCAGCACCGCCAAGAAGGCGGGAACGAAGACCGCTGCCAAGAAGACGGCAGCAAAGTCGGCCTCCCGGTCGGCAACGAAATCTTCGGCCAAGTCAGGCGCGAAGAAGGCCACTGCCAAGAAGGCAGTCGCCAAGAAGACCACTGCAAAGAAGACCGCTGCCAAGAAGACCGCGACCCGTTCGTCGGCCAAGTCGGCAGCTAAGAAGTCCACTGCCAAGAAGACGACCGCCAAGACCGCGGCCAAGAAGACGACCGCTAAGAAGACTTCGGCCAAATCGGCCGCCAAGAAGTCCTCTGCTCGTTCGACTTCGGCTCGTTCGACGGCCCGGAAGTCTGCCTCTCGCAGCTCCAGCCGCGGTGCGGTGAAATCGGCTTCGAAGGCGCGTGGCGCATCGAAGTCGACCACGAAGCGCGCAGCTGCCGCTTCGAGCCGGACCTCTGCCACGAAGAAGTCGGGCAAGGTCGCCAAGCGGTCTTCCAGCTCCCGTTCCTCGAGCGCTCGCAAGAGCCCCTCGAAGTCCCGGAAGCGCTAAGACGAGCATGCCGCAAGCGCCGGGCTAGGACCTTTCCTAACGGCCGGCGCCTGCGCATAAAAAATCGCCCGGCGAAAGTCGGGCGATTTTGTTTTCATAGGATAGCGCCGGGTTATCGGCCCGTGCTCATCGGGTCGCTTGCGCCCCAATAGGGCGTGGCGTTGTAGTAGCGATGAACGTGCTCTTCCCATTCGCGGTCGTAGGAAGCGTCATGCCCTTCCGCGCTGCGGCGGGGCGCTCCACGCAGCTGATCCTCCGAGAGGTTCAGCTCATAGGCGTCGAGCTCGGTATTGTATTTCAGGACGCTCCAGGGAAGCGTGTAGTATTCCTCACCGAGCCCCATGAAGCCGCCGAAGCTCATGACTGCATAGGCGACCTTGCCGGATCGCTTCTCGATCATCACGCGCTCAATCGTTCCGATCTTCTCGCCGTCCGTGCGGCGCACCGGCGTTCCTTCGACCTTGTCGCTGGCGATCAGACTGTGGGTTTCGCGAACGTCGCTGCTTTGTGCCGTCGTCTGCATCATTTCGCTCCCTTCATGTGTGAGATCCTAAGGCAACGCTCGGGTGGAAAGGCCGGTTCCGGTTTCGGGCCGGAGGCCCAAGGTTTCCAACGCTCTTAATCGGGTTCTTCCCACCAAGCGCTGCCGTAGGAACCCCCTTCCCGACCTCACGTTGACCCACGTTTATGAAACTTGAGGATATGAAGGAGAGTGCCATGGCGGTTCGCCAGAAGTCGGCTGAGGACCAGGTCGTCGTCATCACCGGCGCATCCAGCGGCATAGGACTTGCGACGGCTCATCTGTTTGCCGAGCGCGGCGCCAAGGGTCTCATCCTGGTCGCCCGCAACGAGGACGCCCTGCGCAAGATCGCCGACGAGCTCAGCCATGGGTCGACGCGTGCGATTGCCGTTGCGGCAGACGTCAGCAAGCGCGAAGATCTGGAGCGGGTGGCGCGCACCGCCATCGAGACCTTCGGCGGCTTCGATACATGGGTGAACGATGCCGCAGTGGCCCTGTACGGGAACCTCAACGACATCCCACTGGAGGACCAGCGTCAGCTCTTCGACGTGAACTATTGGGGTGTCGTCAACGGCTCGATGATCGCGGCGGACCATCTGCGCCATCGCGGCGGCACCATCGTCAATGTGGGCAGCGTCCTGTCAGAGCGGACCATGATCCTCCAGACCCAATATTCCGCCTCCAAGCACGCGGTGAAGGCCTTCACGGATGGCCTGCGCATGGAACTGGCAAATCAGGGCACGCCAGTCTCGGTCACGCTCATCAAGCCATCGTCCATAGACACGCCCTACGTCGAACATGCCCGCAACTATCTCGATCGGGAAAACGCCGTGCCGCCTCCCGCCTACGATCCCCATCTCGTCGCCAAGGCGATCGTGTTCGCGGCCGAACATCATCGTCGCGAGATCACGATCGGCTTCGGCGGTTGGGTCATCGGCGCGATGGGCAAGGTCGCGCCTCAGCTCGTCGACAAGGCGATGGAATGGACGGGCTATGCTTCGCAGACGACGGATCATCCCGAACGACCAGGCATGCGCGACAACCTTTATGGAGCCCGCGAGGACGGCGACATGTATTCGTCTCTTCCTGGCGAACCGCGCAAGACGAGCCTTCTCCTCGAAGCACAGCTTCACCCCTTCGTGACCGCCGCCTTGCTGGCCGGCGTTGCTGCCGGCATCGCGACCCTGTTCCTGCCGTCTATGGCGGGGAGCCGGCGTCCGAAGCAGTTCAAGCGTCCAACACCGCGCTACCAGCCCCAGCCCGCCATGCGCCGCAGCGGCAACGGTCACGACAAGCGCACCTTCGGTCCAGGTCACATGAGCCAGCGCGGTCCGTACGAGGGCCGCCCACAGCCCAGACATTGAAGGCACGGAAGGGCCGGATCGGAAGGTTCGACTTTTCCGAGACTCCGGCTCGTCACTCGGCCCTTGCTCGGTTTCTCGTCCTGAGAGGCTGGCCCATAAATCCATGCGTTACTCAGGAGCGGGCTTGGGAAGCTGCAGGTTTTAGAAGCAGGCTCTGAGGCAGTCTGATCTTGACCGCCGTCATCACCGGCCTTGTGCCGTTGATCTCGATTGTTTTGAGCGTAGCGCCGTTCAGTATCGGGATGGCCGGCACAAGGCCGGTGATGACGGGGGGGAGGAGGATGACACCCAAAGTTTACTTACGAAAGGCTTGTGAGCCTTGGTTTCGCGGTTCCGGCCGTTCTTCTGGAGAGCGACAAGATGGCCGCATCCGGCACGTTCCGAAGTGGAAGATTGCAGGCTAGCCTCTCTCCATGATCCCGATTCGCTCTCTCGCCATCCCCCTGGTTCTTCTCATCGGCGGCTCCGCCGCCGCTCAGGACAAGGGTACTATCGACCCGAAGCCGCTGCCGCCGCTCGCCAATCCGGGCGACCCCAAGCTTGCCGCGAAGGAACTGTTCGGGCGTCGCACCGCGCCAGCCGATCTTCGCTCGCGCTCCATTGGCAGCTATGCCCGCGGCTGCGTTGCGGGCGCAGCGGCCATCCCGATCGACGGCGACAACTGGCAGGTCATGCGCCTGTCCCGCAACCGCAACTGGGGCCACCCGCAGCTGATCGGTTTCCTGCAGCGGTTCGCCACCCGGCTTCCGGGCATCAACGGATGGCCCGGCCTTCTCGTCGGCGACATCTCCCAGCCGCGCGGCGGGCCGATGATCACGGGCCATGCCTCGCACCAGATCGGCCTTGATGCGGATATCTGGCTCACGCCCATGCCCAATCGCCGCCTCTCGCGAGCGGAGCGAGAGGAGATGTCGGCCACCAACATGGTGCGCGATGATGGGCTCGACATCGATCCCGCCAGATGGACGCCGCAGCATTCCGCCCTCATCCGCGCCGCCTCATCGGAAAGAGGCGTTGCCCGGGTCTTTGTGAACCCGGCGATCAAGAGGGCGCTCTGCCGGGAAGCGGGAGCAGACCGGTCCTGGCTGACGAAGGTACGGCCGATATGGGGCCACAACTACCATTTCCATATCCGCCTCGCCTGCCCGGCCGGCGAAGCGGGCTGTTCCGATCAGGATCCGCCGCCGAGCGGCGACGGCTGCGGCGCAGAGCTCGATGCCTGGTTCACGCCGCAGATGCTGCATCCGAAGCCGGGCAAGCCCCGTCCGCCGCTCACCCTGGCGCAACTGCCCAATGAGTGCCGCAGCGTTCTCGAGGCTCCTTGAGACAGGCTTCAAGGCGAAACGGCTCGCATCCCGGAAGATGCGAGCCGTTCCCTGAGGATTTCGGACAGAGTGGTATTTTATTCGGCAGCCACGCCGACTCCGATCTGGCAGGACACGCCCGTGCCGCCGAGGCCGCAATAGCCGTTCGGATTCTTGGCCAGATATTGCTGATGGTAATCCTCGGCGAAGTAGAAGGGTCCCGCATCGAGGATCTCGGTCGTGACCGGCCCATAGCCCTTGGCGGCCAGCGCCCGGCCGTAAGCCGCCTTGGAAGCCTCTGCGGCCTTCTTCTGGTCCTCGTTGAGCACGTAGATCCCGGAGCGGTACTGGGTGCCCGCGTCGTTGCCCTGGCGCATGCCCTGGGTCGGATCGTGGTTCTCCCAGAAGGTCTTCAAAAGGGTCTCGTAGGAGATCGCTTTCGGGTCGTAGACCACCAGCACGACCTCGTTGTGCCCAGTCAGGCCGGAGCACACTTCCTCGTAGGTCGGGTTCGGCGTGGTGCCGGCGGCATAACCTGCAGCGGTGATCCAGATGCCGTCACCCAGCTGCCAGAACTTGCGCTCGGCGCCCCAGAAGCAGCCAAGGCCGAACACGGCCTTTTCCATGCTCTCGGGATAAGGCGGCTGAAGGGGACGGTCGTTGATGAAATGCCGCTCAGCCGTCGGAATCGGGCTGGTCCGGCCGGGTAGAGCCTCGGCGGCAGTCGGCAGGTCGAGTCGTTTGCGGAAGCTGAACATGGAGATCCCTCGCGTGACCTCGCTGATGTAAGCACTGCCCCGCGCTTGCGGGAGAGCCCCTTCCGTCACCTTCCCGTGAAAGCTCAGCGGCCCGCGAGATATCCGATCGGCTCCAGCGGCTTCTGGCCCAGCCACATCAGCAGCGCGCCCACCAGGAAGCCCGTGACCGAAGCAGGCATCTGCAGGATGTAAGTCGCGATCGGATCCCACAGCCAGGGATAGCCACGCTGCGCGATGCTTCCCTCAAGCCCGGCCATTCCACTCGGGAAAAGGGTTCCGGCCACCTTACCGATGGATGCGAATGATACAGCATTATTGACGATGGATCGCGTTCCGTCGATCACCAACCCGATAAATCCCGCCGCGATCAGCAGGAGGCCAAGGCTACGCGCTAGAAACTTCAAGGGAAGACACCTCTATGAATAGAGGGGGATTATCTAGAGCGTTTTGTCGCAATGGCAAAGGCGATTCAGGCTAAATTGACTCAAGTTCGGTCTTGCCTTTCGCCCCGGTTTAGCGATACACGGGCGCTCCGCAGACGCAAGCGGAGAACCTGAGCGACCCGTGTCGAACGGCGGGTTTGAAGGTTCCAAGAGTCCGAGAGGCTCATGCTGGAGGGGTGGCCGAGTGGTTGAAGGCGCACGCCTGGAAAGTGTGTATACGGGAAACCGTATCGCGGGTTCGAATCCCGCTCCCTCCGCCATTATTCTGCCTAAGGCATTGACAAACCTGTAAAATCGGCCAGCCGGTTTCGAATACTCCACAGAATAGCCCACAATTCCGCATGGATTGTGTTGGACATCTATGGATGCACTGGAGGTTGAGGCAAAGATTGCCGACCCATGCAGGGAGCATGGCATGTTGGAAGCCACCCTGCACAACTGGAAGGCGAGGTTCGGCGGCATGGATGTCTCCGACGCCAAACCGTCAAAGAAGCTTGAGGATAAGAACGCCAAACTGAAGAAGCTGCTGACGGAGTCAATGCACGATGCCTCAGCCTTGCGAGCCGCTCTCAAAAAGCGGTAGGTCCCGCCGCCCTGAACGCATCGCTGTCATCCCAGATCCCTTTCGCGCCCACGAACCTGCCGCTCTTTGAGCGGTGTTAGATCACTCAAGTCCAGAAAAGCAAAAGCCTCGCACGAGGCGAGGCTGGCTTATCGAACCTTTGGCGCTCCCTGGTGTTCTGTCACTGACGGGAGATTCCGAAATCTGGTCCGGCGTGCGATGGTGCTCGGATGGGCAAGATCGAACGCATTGAGGTTCCCGCCGCTGATCGAGATCGCTTGGAGAGCTTGGTCGGTGACCGCAACACATCCCAGAAGGTCGTCTGGCGGGCTCGGATTGTTCTGCTGGCTGGTGAGGGCCTGCGCGCTACCGAGGTCGCCGGCCGCGTCGGCACGAGCACTCTGACGGTGAGGCGCTGGCGCCGCCGCTATGCGCAGGCGGGCGTCGACGGGCTTCTCAAGGACGCCACCCGCCCGCCGGGGCGTCAGCCCCTGACGGCAGCCGTGATCCAGCGCGTTGTCGCCATGACCCTGCATGAGAAACCGCCGCGAGCGACGCAGTGGAGCGTGCGCTCGATGGCCGCTGTCACAGGCCTGTCCCACACCAGCGTGCAGCGGATCTGGCACGCGCACGGCCTCAAGCCGCACCTGGTCAAGACCTTCAAGCTGTCCACCGACAAGCCCTTTGTCGAGAAGATCCAGGACGTGGTCGGCCTCTATCTTGATCCACCGGACAAAGCCCTGGTTCTGGCAGTTGACGAGAAGAGCCAGATCCAGGCGCTCGACCGCACCCAGCCGGGCCTGCCGCTCAAGAAGGGCCGTGCCGGCACCATGACCCACGACGATCAACGACATGGCACCACGACCCTGTTTGCTGCTCTTGATGTGGCGACCGGCACGGTCCTGGGCACCTGCATGAAGCGCCATCGCCATCAGGAGTTTGTGCGCTTCCTGCGTGTCATTCATCGCAACACCGACAAGCGCCTCGCCCTGCACCTGATCGTGGACAACTACGCCACCCACAAGCACCCGAAGGTGAAGGCTTGGCTCGAGAAGCATCCCCGGATCCATCTGCACTTCACGCCGACATCGGCCTCGTGGCTCAACCTGGTCGAGCGCTTCTTTGCCCTGATCACCCAGGAGCGCATCCGGCGGGGCGCCTTCACGAGCGTGCCCGACCTGGAGAGGGCGACCATGGCCTACCTGGAGCACCACAATGCAGATCCCAAACCCTTTGTCTGGACCGCCTCGGCCTCAGCTATCCTGGAAAAGGTCGCCCGTGCGAAACAAGCGTTAGAGTCACAACACTAGGGGGAGACGGTGCCAGGCAGTGCAGAACATTGATTTACAAGCACTTTTCAGCTGCTCGTGTAGCACGAATGTAGCATAATCGTGTGGCACCCTGCTAGGGTGAAGTACCCCTCCAACCTATGAGGGTCTGCCTCCTCGACGGCTTCCGTTACGTAACGGAAAACTGAGGCACAACTTACAGGGCCGACACCTGGCACTGAGGCTCACCTCGGCCCGCTCACTTACCCTGTGGGATCTTGGCGAACTGCGCGATGCTGACCTGAGGAAACCATATGGCGCTAAGAATCGGCTGAGCGACGATTGCACCAACGAGCGCAAAGGAGGCCACAGCGAGCCCGATACAGCCGCAGTGAAGAAGACGCTTCTTGTCGGGCATGGGATCACCCTCTCAAGCATCATCATTGATGGCAAGTAACGCTCGAAGGTCAAACAGGTTGCGGCTCCACCGCCTGGAGCTGCACGAGCAAGTCGCGGTGGGCGTACCAGTCCCTGAGGGTCTCCTGTATCTCAGGCAGCGCGTCCTTCGCAGCCGCAAAGGCTCAGCTCAAAAGAAAAGAGCCCCCGAGGGGCTCTAAGTGGTCGCATCGATTAGGACCCTCTCAGCTTGGGTCTTGCGAGGATCTTCATCAATTGCCCTTAAGGGCTAGCAAGCCATCGGCTACTCGCAGACCGTATGTAGCGCGACGCGCGAATGTGTGAGTAAGGCGACGGCCAGATTTACGAGATGTCGCCTCCGGTTGAAGTCGACCTACCGTGTCACGGGACGACACGGAGGAGCGCATGAGCCGGCTCGATCAGGAGGCTCGCATGACTATCAAGGCATTGGCGGCGCGGGGAG
>NZ_VOSK01000202.1 GCF_009296175.1 Microvirga tunisiensis
GAACAAGAGCATCCGGGAGTGGACCGAGCTGCTGGCCGGCGACGAGGTGCTGGCCACGGCCATCCTCGACCGCCTGCTGCACCGAGCGCATGTTCTCAACATCAAGGGGCGCAGCTATCGCCTGCGGGATCTGGAGGAGGCTCTCCAGCGGGCTCACGCTTGAGCCGTCGTAAAACTGGATGTCGCCTTATCTCGTAAATCTCGGTGTCGCTTGACACCTGCCGCCCCTTGGATTTCCGTTGTCGACCTACCGCTGGGGCGTCGTGGTGTTCGAGGCGATCGACATCGATCCGATCGATGAGCCGTCGACAACCGGGCTTTACGCTCACGTGCACGGTGATCCTTCACGCTACGTCTGGGCCCATTGGCGGATGCCGACGCTGCAGGAAATCTACCGCACCAGACCGGTTCAGGCCGAAGAGGATCCGGACGCCCGGTCCACTCGCGGCTGGTGGTGGGCGAACCGCGACGAGCTCCAGGAGCGAGCCCGGAAGCTGCGCGAGGTGGAGCGGGCTCAGCGCTCGCGGCATATGACGCGAAAGATGTCGGTCGGGTTTTGAGAAGCCTGCTGGCAGCTACAAAAAATCCGGGCTCGACGCCCGGATTTCGAGAGCATGGATTCTCGTGTCGTCTAGCGCATCGTGCGGAACCGGAGGTCCGTGTCAGCGAAAAGTCGACCCGGTTTCCCGCGCTGAACGATGCGCCGCTTAAGGGATCGGGGCTCTAGAACGGAATGTCGTCGTCGAAATCGCTGTGCCGGGAACCGCCGGCCGGCTCTGGCCTGCGTTCCATCGGTGACGAGCGCCCGAAGTCTCCGCCTTTGGCGACCTGACCCGGCTCCTCGTCGCCATACTCCGATGCCCCGCCGCCCTGGCGGCTGTCGAGGATCGTCAGCTCGCCGCGGAAGCGCTGCAGCACCACCTCGGTGGAATACTTCTCCTGGCCGGATTGATCGGTCCATTTCCGCGTCTGCAACTGGCCCTCGATGTACACCTTCGAGCCCTTCTTCAGGTACTGCTCCGCCACCCGGGCCAGGTTCTCGTTGAAGATCACCACCGAGTGCCACTCGGTCTTCTCCTTGCGCTCGCCCGTGCCCTTGTCCTTCCAGGTCTCCGACGTGGCAAGGCGCAGGTTCACCACCGGCTCCCCGTTCGACAGACGCCGCACCTCCGGGTCCCGCCCCAGATTCCCAACCAAAATCACCTTGTTTACGCTTCCAGCCATGACGGCCTCTCCACTTCATCTCTCCTGAACGGCTGAAGCATCGGGGATGCCACACGTTTTCAGGTCGGTTGCACATTCCTGCCCGGTGAGAGGCATCGCCTATTGTTCTATCTTTGTTCCACGTGAAACACAAGGTCCCTGGGTGGCCCGGTCCGTTTCCGGCGAGGGAATTTCTCGCCCGCGAAGCATCAGCGCACGAGTTGTCTGTGAAGTGCCATGAGGGCTAAAGGTTACGGCTCGGCTTCAGGAGTCTGGCATGACCGATGAGATCTTGGATGAAGCGGCTGTCGCGGCCGCTTGGGACCGGAACGCTGCGACCTGGACTCAGGAGGTGAGGGCGGGGTTCGATTTCTACCGTGAGCTTTATACGTTGCCCGCTTTCCTCGACTTCGTTCCCTCCGTGAACGGACAGCGGATCATCGATTTGGGCTGCGGCGAGGGCTCGAACACACGCCGCTTCGCGAAGCTCGGTGGAATGATGACCGGTGTCGATCTGTCCGCTGAGATGATCAGGCATGCCCGCCGGAAGGAAGAAGAGGAGCCTCTCGGCATTGCGTATGAGGTCGGCTCGTTCAACGAGCTCTCGCCCTTTGCGGACGGGCAGTTCGACTGCGCCGTGTCGACCATGGCGCTCATGGACGGGCCGGACTTGCCAGCCGCGATGCGGGCTACGTCCCGGGTTCTGAAGCCGAGCGGCACTCTGTGCTTCAGCGTTCTTCACCCCTGCTTCATCACACCTGCGATCCGGTGGCTCACGGATGAGGAAGGATCTCATCTCGGTCTTCGGGTCGGCCGCTACTTCGAGAGATCACCCTTCGTGGAATATTGGCGTTTCAGCCGACGCCCGAATGCGACCATGCTTCAGCCCAGTGAGGAGCCTTTCGAGGTGCCGCGCTTTCCGCGCACTTTGTCCGACTACATCAATGCCGTCAGCGAAGCCGGATTTCGAATTGTGAAGATTGAGGAGCCGCGTCCGAGCGAAGAAATGGCGCGTCGATATGATTGGCTAAACCGCTGGTATCAGCATGCGCCGCTCGTGCTGTTCATCTTGGCCGTAAAGGCCTAAGCGACGGTCACGGGACTGATGGCCGATACAAGAATAGCGGTGACACGGTCACCGCTATTCTAAAAGTGAAGCTTACTCGGCAGCTTGCAGGTACACGACCTTCGACTGCTCGCTCTGCACTTCGCGCAGGGTGCGCGCCATGTAATTCAATTGCTCGATGGCCTTGTTGAGGTCGAGCTTGGTGCCTTCTTCGAGGTCATAGGCCTTGCGACCGCGATAGAGCCGGTTGACCTGACTCTCCATCTCGGCAGCAGCCTCGCGGATGCGGTGGACGAGGTTGTCGGCAATGACATTGGCGTTGTCATCGACAACGCAGAAGCCGACATCGCTTGCGCGGACCTTGGTCATGGGGTGATACCTCTTGTTGTTTCGTCTTTAGGCGACGGCCCGCTGTGCATGCTCTGCGTAGACGCCGAGCCGGCGAGCCAGGGAATGCTTCGTCACGGGTCCCACCCAAGGCAGCGCTGCAAGGAAGCGCATCTTATCGGGACTTGCGTTGTACTCGTCGAACAGTCGCTCACGCTCGCGCCAGATCATGTCGATCGCCTCAGCCTTGGCAGGATGGCGAAATCCAATCCGGGCCGTTGATCCCAGGCTGAGCGCGCGCATGCAGCGCTCGAACGTGCGGCGACCGACGCTTGGCGTCACGCTCGCATGACAGATTGCGTCGATGACATGCTGTGCAAATTCATCCGCCGTTTCAGGCGATGTTGTCTCCGCTCCGGAGATATCTTCCTGAAAAGCATTCGCGCCATACCGCATTGTCTCTTCAAGTCCGAAGCTCGGCATTCATCTCACCTTATGTTCCAGGCGGCCTGCAGCAGCCGAACAAGCTTTGTCCCTGTCTTTCCAATCCGGCGCTGCGCTCGCCATGGAAGGTCGGCTTCTCGCGCCAGGCTCAGGCGTTCGGGACGGGGACGCGGGGTTTTCAGAAACAGGCGCGCGCCCGTTTGAGGGCGTATGCGCCAGGCATCGTCCGGGCTCTGAAAACCTTGACCATTCAAGGGCTTCTCCGAAGAGCGCGGCTCGATGAAGATGGGGTTCGAGCCTTGCGGATGCAAGGTCCGCGGGATGAGCGGAACCGGGTTGGAGCCCCGGTTGGATTCTCTTGCAACCTTCGGCCAGGGGGAGATCTCGCAGCGCGCCATCTTGAAGGTTTGCGCCAGCTCCGCACCTGTCGTGACACCAAAGACGGACGCTGCACGGGAGAAGGCTTCGGAGAACGGTTGCATGGCACACCAACTCTTCTCGGCCATGTGCAGCGGCCACGTCCACAGACCATCCTCCCGGCGCTGGCCGAGGCTCTCGCGGTCGATGAAATAACCGGTTCGCTTGTGCTCAAGGCCGCTCTCGATCACGAGCCATTCCTCGTTCTCGAAGATCGGTCGTTCATCCGTCATGGCGGTCATCGCAGGATCCTTTGCGGCGGTGAGGCGCGGCTGCCCTAATGGCGTCACATCCACAACGCATACAGGGGATGCGAACAAACCAAGAACATACTCCCGAGGGCCGCTGTGTCAAGCAAAGTCCGCGGTTTGGGACTGTAATCTTGGAGTAACCGATACTATGTGGAGGGTCGGATGCCAGGATTGAAGAGATTGCGCTTATTCCCGTCCAAAAAGAGGCAAAGTCGTTGCGGCGAAATATCGCTGGCGATACCTGAAGCTCGACCATTCCAGCACAGCGGATTCGCCCCCTCATGACCAATCTGACCCGACTCGAAATAGACCAGCTCCGGCGCCTGGAGGAGATGCGCAAGACCTTCGACAAGCTTCGGGCGGAGCGGATCCGGGCCGAGGGCGAGGTCGAGCGCCTGACGCGCGAGCTCGAAGACGCGAGGGCGCTGGCCTTGTCGGAACTGGGCACGGACGACGAAGGGCAGATCCAGTCTTTGATCGAGCAGGCACAGGCTAAGAATGCCAAGCTTGCCGAGGAATTTGGCGCGTCGCTGCGCGAGGTCGAGACGCGTCTGAGACAGCTTGGAGACGAGCGTTGATCGGACATTCCATCGATCATGACGTCACAGGGGCGCAAGGGTCCCTCGCGCGCTTGGAGGGGCGGCGCGATGCTCTGCGGATACGACGCGAGGAGCTGACGCGTGAGATCGAGCTCGCCAAGGGACGACTTGCCGTCAAAGATGAGGTGGAGGCCTTCATCGAGGCCGTCCACGGCTCTGCCAGCCGCCGCAGCCTGTCCGCATTCGAAACCCTTCTGACCGCATTGGTGCAGGAGGTTCTGCCGGGTGAAAAGCCTGTGGCCTTGGACCTCTCGACCGAGCGCGGCCTGGCCTCGCTCGATATCTGCGTGCGCCGTCCGGACGGCTCCCTGGAAGATGTGCTGGAGGACAACGGCGGCGCGCTGACCAATGTGGTCGGCATGGCGCTGCGGCTGATCGCGGTGGTCAAGGCGGATGTCGCCCGCTTCCTCGCCCTCGACGAAGCGGATTGCTGGATCGCGCCGGATCGCGTCTCGTCCTTCTACCGGGTGCTGGAGGACGGCGCGGCGCGTCTTGGCGTGCAGTGCCTCGCCGTTTCACATCACGACCTGTCGCAATTCTCCGGCAAGTTCCACATCGCCCGCATCGTCGGCGAGCCCGTCTCCGGCGTCGATGTGCAGTCCTCCGACACCAGCGCCGCGTGGGACGACGTGCAACCGGGCTTGCGTTTCATTCGGCTCGCCAATGTGCAGGCGTACAAGGACGCGACGCTTCCCTTGAGCCCCGGCGTGAATGCTCTGATCGGCCCGAACAACCGCGGCAAGTCGACTTTCATCCGTGCCTTGCGCGCCGTGTTCTATGGTGAAGCCCGCGATAGCCTCGTGCGGGCGGGCGCGAAGGCGGCAAGCGTCGAGATTGGGGTTGCCGGACGCCGGACACTGCGTTTCACGCGTCAGCCCCGTCGATCGCCCGTCAATATCTGGTCTCTGCATGAATCGGATGGCTCCATCGTCGAGGAACGGGGCATGCGCTACGAGACCGGCGGTCGCAGTGTTCCCGATTGGGTCGCCGATCTCATCCGCATCCGGAAGGTGGAAGACCTCGACGTTCACATCGCGCATCAGAAGTTTCCCGTCTTCCTTCTCGGGGAGACGCCGTCCCGCCGCTCCGCCGTTCTCTCGATTGGGCAGGAAGCGGGCTACATCCGCGATATGCTCGTCATCCATCGCGAGCGCTGCCGGCGGGACAACGATCTCGTGCGCAACGGCGAGCGGGAATTGATCGCGCTCGGCGAGGCTCTCGAAGGGCTGAAGGACCTCGACGGTCTCAAGGACAGGCTGTCGGCCATCCGCCGCCTGGGGGACGATCTCAAGGACGCTTCGGCCCATCTTCAGACGCTGCAGCAGTGTGCATCGCAGCTCGCCGATCTCAATCGCCGCTTGGAGAAGGCACAGGCGCGGGCCGAGATCACGGCAAAGCTCCCCGAGGCCGAGCAGCTGGCCCATCTCACGCGCATGGTGGAGCGCTCGCGCGAGCGCGAGCGGTTGGGAGGACGCGTCATCGGGCTCAGTCATAGCCTTGCCTGGAGCAGGGCGCGGCTCGCGGCGCTGCAGAGCCTGCCCGAGGCTCTTCCGACCCTTGAAAACACTTCGTCGGCACAAAATATCCTGAAGCGCATGAACGATCTCCGCTCTGCGGCTCTGATCGCGCAGAGCCGGATCGCGCAGGTCGACGAAGGGCTGACATCCCTCCAGGCTGAAATGGCGCAGCTCGTCGAGGAAACCGGTGGGCTTTGCCCCACCTGCGGCGCGCCGGTGAAGCCTGAGAACCTGCTGGACCATCACGCCCATCCCTCGCTTTCTTCTACGCCGTCGGAGCGGCTGACCGCATGATCCTGTCCGGAGACCGTCTTCCCGCGATTCAGTGCAATGGTGTCCTCGTCATCGGGGATCCGCATGTCGGCTCGAGGCGCCCAGGGCGGCGCAAGGATGCCGTGTGGCCGCAAGCCGTGCTCGGCAAGCTGGAGCGCTGTGTCGCCATTGCCAACGAGCGGCAGCTTGCCGTCGTGATCCTGGGCGATCTGTTCGACCGGCCGGTCGAGACCGACGAGGCGCTCAAGAACCAGCTCATTCGCGTTCTGAAGGGCTTCCGGCATCGTCCCATCGTCAATGTCGGCAATCACGACATCCAGCACACGATGCTCACCGACAGCGACTCGCTGGCGCTGCTGGGCTTGTGCGACGTGGTCGACGTGGTCGCCACATCGGCTCCCGTGACCGAATTTCAGATCGGCGCGCGCAGTATCGGCATCGGCATGACACCCTATGGCCAGACGATCCCGACCGATGCGCGCGGCTCCTTCGCGGGTGTCGATCTTCACGCATGGTTCACGCACCACGACATCGCCTTCGACGGCGGCTATCCGGGAGCGGTGCCGCCGTTTGCAGTCGAGGGCTGCGATGTCCTCATCAACGGGCACATCCACAAGACGCAGAAATCCGTTCTCGCCGGGCGGACGCGCTGGATGAACCCCGGCAACATCACGCGCCAATCCGTCGATCTCGTGGATCATGTTCCCCGCGCCTGGATCCTGGATGGCAGCGGTGCATTGGAGCCGCAGGCTCTGCCGTTCGAAAACAATGTCTTCGATCTCACGGGGCGCGTGGTCGAGGCGGCTGACGGTTCCGATGTGGCGCGGGAGGTGGAAAGCGCCTTTGTCACCTTGCTGCAGGCGGAATCCTCGACCGAACTGAAGCGGAGCGGCGACGGTTCGATCGTTCGCGACGAGATCGAGGCGAAATTCGCCGCCGACGACACGTCGGATGCCGTGCGCGCCATCGTGCGCTCGCTTCTCGGCGAGGCGGTGGAGCGTCACGCTGCGCAATCCTAGGGCTGTTTCCGCCAGCGTGGAATCATCTCTGCCCCTTGCGGTGCCGCATTTTTAACGGCGAGGCGGATCCACCTCGCCGAAAGATGCTCTAAGTTGTTTGGTAGCGGAACGTTGTTGGGACCGGGTGCGTTGGGCGATTGAGAACTATACTTGGCGCTTCGATGGCTCGCGGCGCCCGCCGCGGGCCTGGTGGAGGATCTGATGCACTCCCTTCATCCCCAAGCCCGCACCACTCCAGCCGTTCGCCAGGAGATCGCCCGCTCGACCGAGCCCACCGGGGTGCTGGCCCAGCGCTTCAGTGTGAGCACCGAGACCGTCCGCAAATGGCGCAAGCGCGGAGCCCAGGACTGCCAGGACCACTCCAGCCGGCCGCACAAGCTGCCCTGGAAGGCGACCGCGGAAGAGCGCGCCATCGTCTGTGCCCTGCGCCAGGCCACCGGCTTTCCGCTCGATGACCTCACCTTCATCGTCACGCACTTCCTGCCGCGTCTCAACCGCGATGCCGTCTACCGCATCCTCAAGGCGGAAGGCCTCGGGCGGTTGCCGCCGGCGCAGCAGCGCCAACGCAAGAGCGGCACGTTCAAGGACTACGACCTCGGCTTCATCCACATCGACATCAAGCACCTGCCCAAGCTGGAGACCGCCAATGGCGAGCGCCGCAAGCGCTTTCTCTATGTCGCCATCGACCGCTGCTCACGGTGGGTGCACCTGGCCGTCTACGACGACGAGCTGACCACCAGCGCAGTCGCCTTCCTGAACGAGGCGGTCCGCGCGTTCCCCTTCAAGGTCACGCACATCCTGACGGACCGAGGATCCTGCTTTACCGCCGATGGCTTCGAGGAGGCCTGCCGGAGGTTGAAGCTGGAGCACCGCAGGACCAAGCCGTATACACCGCAAACCAATGGTCTCGTGGAGCGCTTCAACGGGCGGGTGCAGCGCGAGGTGCTCGGGATCACCATCTATAGCCATCACGACCTCGAGACGCTGCTCAAGGGCTTCAATCAGGCCTATAACCGAAGACGCCAGCGCGTGCTCAAGGGCGCCTCGCCCGAGCAGGTTGTGCGCAACCGCCTGGCTGCCGAGCCGAAGCTCGCCAACCGCCGCTACAAGCCGCCCGATTCAGACGCGTTGCCGCCAGCCCTCCAAGTCGTCGCTGCCGCCAAGGAGGTCTCGCATCCAGACAACTAGAACGCGAACGGATCGGTGTAGGGCAGGCGGCGTCGGCGCACCTGTGTTTCCGGCAGGATCGGACGACTGGTGTCGACGGCGATCAGCCCCTCGCACGCCAGCGCCAGAACGGCCGCCACACCATCCTGCGTATTCATGACGGCGCTGGCGCAATCCACCAGTCGCATGGTGCCCATCTCGTCGAGCTGATGCAGAACCCGCACCCGGTCTCCCGCGGTCACGGGCGTGCGCTTGCAGGCCATGATGAGGCGCATGGTCGTGAAGCGCGGCTCGGCCCGGATGCTGGCGGCCGTTTCAATCAGGAAAGGGCGGCCGTCCGAGGAGGTGATGCCATGGATTGCGGCAGCGCGCAGGGGATGCTGCAGCAGGTCGTCGTCGGTCACCACATCGACCAGATAGGCGGCGCCATCCTTCACGATCTCGAAATCCGCAACGTGTGCGATGGTCTCGTCCCCAACGGTGAACTCAGCCGGATCGGCGGGCGCGCGCAAGGACTCCATCTCGGCGTCAAGCTCGCAGAGCGCCAGGTAGTCGGCAATCAGGGCATTGCGCGTGAGCGGCGTAGACGGGCGCTTCTGGGCCCGGCGGGTTCCTGGACGCCGGGCGGGGCGCCGGTCCGAAAGGTCGAGGAGCGCTTGCGCGGACATCGGAGCCTCCAGCTTGGCTTTTCAAGGATTGGGCAGGCCGCCTGACATTCCGGCAGCTTTTCGCCTGTAGTATTATGAGAACATATATAGAACAATACGATAGGAGTCAAACTTTAAACGGCTCCCGAACCGGGAGCTTTAGGGCGCCCTCTCACGGCCTCGCTTCGTGCGCTTGAGACAAAATGGCACACGCGTTAAGTCTCTGATTAACAATAGTTTATTGCCTCGCCTCGTGGAGTGGAAAGTGGACCGGGAGCCTCAAATTTGCTATAGAACAAATAACGAACGCGCCGGCCGGGATAAGGCTGCGACAAGAGAGCGTGACCGATTCACGGGCTTTTGAGAAAGTTAGGATTGAGGATGAATACGACTGACAAAAAGATTTCCGAGGTGCTTGGGAAATTCGGCGAGCCGATGGCCGGGAATGTCTGGCGCGTCCAGGGAACGGCCGTCATCTATCACAAGACCCTGGAGCGCATCGCCGCCCAGGCGAAGGTCGTCTTTGACGAACCCAAGATCATTCGCGCCGAGCGCGACGAGGCCGTCATCCAGGTGACGGGCCGCATGGGCGAGCGCGTCGAGTGGTCGATCGGCGAGGCGCTGATCGGCGTGAACTACCGCGTCTCCGGCAAGCAGGCGGCCTATGTCTACGCCATGGCGGAGAAGCGGGCGAAAGATCGCGTGATCCTCAAGCTCATCGAGCTGCATGGCTACGTCTACTCCGAGGAGGAAGCCGACGAGTTCAAGCAGGGCCGCCCGGGCTATGCCGACCCGCATGTGGAGCTCGAGAAAACCGAGCCGCAGAAGGGCAAGGTTGAGGCGGCTGCCGCCGATGGCAACATCGAGGACGACCTGAAGGCGAAGATCAAGAAGTCCAAGACTATCAACGCGGTCACGGACCTGATGCTCCACGCCGACACGCAAAAGGTGCTCGCCGATCTGCCGGAAGGCATCCGTGACGAGATCCGCGACTTTGCCAAGGCGCGCCTCGTCGAACTCGGCTGGCCGACCAAGAAGGCAGCCTAAATTTTGCTGCGATCATGGACGAGACGGTCTCACCGTCTCGTCCATTCTTAATTCTCGTCCACTCTCGGTTCTCATGGCGTCCCGGCGCTGGTGGTCTCGCTGATCGATGCCGAATTCCTCCGCCATCACTGCTTCCGACCAGGACGCCCTGTCCCTCTCCGAACATCTTGTCGGTTCCATCGAGCGGGTGACGTTCCACAATGACGAGACCGGCTTCTGCGTATTGCGCGTCAAGGCGCGCGGGCACCGCAAGCCGGTTGCCGTTGTCGGCCATGCTCCATCGGTCGCCATCGGCGAAGTCGTCGAGGCGACAGGCGAGTGGCTGCACGATCGCAATCATGGGGTTCAGTTCCGGGCCGGTGAGCTGAAGACCTCGGCTCCGACGACGGCGGAAGACCTGCAGCGCTTTCTCGGATCCGGTCTCTTGAAGGGCGTGGGCCCTTCCGTTGCGCAGCGGCTCATCGCTTCCTTCGGTTCGCGCATTCTCGACGTCATCGAGAAGAAGCCGCATGAGCTGACGCGCGTGCACGGCATCGGCATGGCGAAGGCTCTGAGCATCGGCGAGGCTTGGGCCGAGCATCGCACCCTCAAGGACATCGCGGCGTTCCTGAACGCACACGGCATCGGCGGCTTCCTGCTCACGCGCATCTACCGCGCCTATGGCGTCGGGGCCATAGACATCATCTCGGCCAATCCCTACCGGCTTGCTCTCGACATTCCAGGTTTCGAATTCGCTCTGGCCGATCAAGCGGCCATGCAGCTCTCAATCGAGCCGACGGCCGAAATACGATTGCAGGCCGGGCTCGCCAGTGTTCTGTCCGAAGCCGTAAAAGAGGGACATTCCGGCCTGCCGGTCGACGAGCTCCTGCAGCAGGCGAGCATTCTGCTCGAAGTGTCAAAGGCTCAGCTGGCGCCCGTGCTCGATGCGCAATGCGCGGCGGGCCAGCTTGCTGCCGATGAACTCGATGGGCACCGCTGCATCTTCCTCAAGAGCCTCTACGGCGCAGAGCTTTTCATCGCACAGCGCTTGAGGGAGATCGCGCAAGGGTTCCATCCCTGGCGCGGGCTCGATACCGCACAGGTGATTGTCGAGGCGGAGGCTGCCACGGGCGTGTCCTACTCGGTCAGCCAGCGCGAGGCGCTCATAGCCTCCTGCCGGGCAAAGGTGCTTGTCGTCACCGGCGGCCCCGGTGTCGGCAAGACCACGCTCATCCGGAGCCTGACGCATCTCTGTGCTAAGCATGAGTTGCAGGTTGCTCTTTGCGCACCGACCGGACGGGCTGCGAAACGGCTGGCCGAGAGCACAGGCTTTACCGCCAAGACCGTGCACCGGCTGCTCGAAGCCTCCGAGGGTGGGTTCCGGCGCAACGGCAATGCGCCGCTCGACTGCAATCTCCTCGTCGTGGACGAAGCCTCGATGCTCGACATCCGACTCACGGCGGCGCTGTTGCGCGCTTTGCCGAATGAGGCCTGCCTGCTCCTCGTCGGCGACGTGGACCAGCTTCCCTCCATTGGGCCTGGACAGATTCTCTCCGATATCATCGCGTCCGGCGCCGTTCCGGTCGTGCATCTCCGGGAAGTCTTTCGGCAGGAGCGGGAGAGCCGCATCATCACGGTGGCGCACGCCATCAATCGCGGCCTCGTGCCCGATCTGATGCACCAACCGGATTCCGACTTCTACTTCGTGGAGGCGGATGCCCCGGCGGACGCAATGGCCAAGATGACGATCCTCATGCGCGATCGCATCCCGAGAAGGTTCGGTCTCGATCCCGTGCGGGACGTCCAGGTCTTGTGCCCGATGAACCGCGGGCGGCTCGGCACGCATATGCTGAACGCTGAATTGCAGCAAATCTTCAATCCGCCGGGACCCGAGAGCCTGCACCGTGCCGGATGGGTCTACGGTCCCGGCGACAAGGTCATGCAGGTCAGGAACGACTACGAGCGCGACGTCTATAAGAGGCTGGTGAGCAATTTTATTACTCGCTTCAAGTGCTTGATTTGGAATAGCTTTCGTGAAGATTGATGAGGCGGATGCGGGGTGTGCAACGGTTGAGGAGCCCCGCTATGGATACTTGTCTCTAT
>NZ_VOSK01000203.1 GCF_009296175.1 Microvirga tunisiensis
ACCTCCATGACCGCGCCGGAGCCGAACTCCTGCTGGAGGGTCTGCAGAATCTGTTTCCGGCCATTGAGTTGATGTGGGCCGACACGGCTTATCGTGGGCTGAAGGACTGGCTCCAGAAGGCCCTGAGCTGGAGATTATCCATCCCGCAGCATTGGTGGAGCGGCGGAACCTGGATGCGGGCTGACGCGGAGCCGCCGACGCGACCGAGTGGCTTCCAGGTGCTCGCACGCAGGTGGGTTGTCGAGCGGACCATCGGTTGGCTCACCACCAACCGGCGGCTCGCCAAGGACTACGAACGCTTGGTCGAGACCGGCGAGATGTTGCTCTATCTCGCCATGAGCCGCATCCTGCTGCGTCGCCTCACGCGAAAGGAAAGATAATTGCTCACCAGCCTCTAAGCCCCGCCCGTCGCCGCGCCTGCATTGCGCACGTGCGATCGACCCTGAAGCTGTCCGAGCGCCGGGTCTGCCGTGTACTCGGACAGCATCGCTCGACGCAGCGGCGCATTCCGCAAGGTCGAGACGATGAGGCCCGACTCACGGCCGACCTCATTGATCTCGCCCGCCAGTACGGCCGCTACGGCTACCGCAAGATCGCAGAACTCCTGCGCTCGCAGGCCGGCTGGGTCGTCAAAGACAAGCGGATCGAGCGGATCTGGCGACGGGAGGGGCTGAAAGTGCCGCAAAAGCAACCGAAGAGAGGCCGCCTCTGGCTTGGCGACGGATCCTGCATCCGCCTGCGAGCAGAGCGGCCCAACCATGTCTGGAGCTACGACTTCGTCGAGGATCGCACCCATGACGGGAGAAAGTACCGGATGCTGAACGTGATTGACGAGTTCCCGCATGAGTGCCGGTCATCCGGGTGAGCCGGAAGCTGAAAGCAGTCGATGTAATCGATGTGCTCTCGGATTTGTTCATCCTGCGGGGTGTTCCGGGGCACGTTCGTTCAGACAACGTCCTATGTGGGGAAGCAGCAGCGGCGCTGGGCCAACAGATCTCAGCACGCCGATTTGCTGGATCGGCGCTGCAAGTAAAGTGAGCCAGGTGGCTTCCACCGTCAACGGGATTGTCCTCTCCCATAGCAAACACAGGATCCAGCGGGCATGCCGTGGTCCTCACCGTCCTCAATACGAGATACACCCCAGGTGGAAGGCCCAAACATTATCTACAGGGTCGCTGACGCGCCCTCACGGCCCGCACAGAGAGAGGTCCTTCCACCCGGCACCGGACGCTCAAAGAACGGCCGGTATTCTACTCCGCCCTTGATCACCGCGTGCACGACACGGGCCATCTTGGCGGTTAACGCTGTTACGGCCTTGCGGCGCCGATCGGCATCGTGGCGATCGCGCTCGGTGTAGCGGCCGAGTTTATCCCGAAAGCTGTTGTCGCGCTGGCGCATTGCCACTTGAGCGGCCATCCACAGCGCTCGGCGCAAGCGGGCATTGCCGTACTTCGACAGCTTGGTGCGGCCGCGGAATGTGCCAGACTTGCAGGTGGCCAGATCAAGGCCGCAGAACTTCAGGAACTGCCGATGATGCCCGAAGCGGCGCAGATCACCGGCTTCCGCCAGGATGGTCAGGGCGTGGATCGGTCCAATGCCTGGAACCTTGCGCAGGAGCTGGTAGTCGTTGTGATCTGAACCGCGCCGAGTTTTCCGGAGGCTGATTGGCTTGGATTTTACGCGGCCATCGGCATGACCTCAAGCTGAGCGTAGTAGGCGGCTTCCGCCTCGGCGGGCGGAATGCTGCCGATGGACTCGAGCAGGCGCCGGTTGTTGTACCAATCCACCCCTTCGAGCGTGGCGAACTCGACGCTCTCAAAGGAGCGCCATGGACCGCGCCGATGGATCACCTCGGCCTTGAACAGGCCGATGACGGTCTCCGCCAGAGCATTCGCCAGAGCATTGATGCTCCTATAGAGGTCAAGAGGTCGAATGGACCGTCGTGGGATCCCTTCTGGCTCGGCAGAGATAGCCAAAGATCTCCCGTGCGACAAAGCGCTTGAGACAGCGAATGATCTCCATCTTGCCTTTACCCTCTGCCGTTCGTCGACGGACATAGTCAAGGGTTGGTGGATGGCTGCGCATCCTGATAATGACGACGCGATATAGAGCCGCGTTAGCCTGACGATGGCCACCGCGGTTGAGACGGTGACGTGAAGTCTTGCCGCTCGAGGCCGGAATGGGACAGGCGCCACACAGTTTGGCGAAGGCTGCTTCCGAGCGGATGCGCTCGGGATTGTCGCCGACGAGGATCAGCATCTCGGCCGCCGTGCCGGTCGCCATGCCATGGGCCTCCTTCCGGGTCGGCGCGCAGGCGGTGGTCAGAGCATCGAGAGCAGCATCGTGGCTTTTGATCTCAGCATTGAGCATCAGCCAGCGCCGGGCGAGAGCGCGTAATGTCGCTTTGGCGGAGGCTGTTGGTGAAGTCATCGCTCCCGGTCTCAGGGCGGCTAAATGGCGGATCAGGGTCATTTTGCCGGTGAGGCCGTCAAGGCTCTCGCGCAAGGCAGCGGGAGCATTGACGATGATCGTCTTGAGGGTGACCATCGCCTGGGTGCGGCTCTTCACGGCGGTGTCGCGCGCCACCTTGAGATGGCGGATCATTTCCACGGAGCTGGTGCCCGACTTCGGAGCCGCCCTTGCCTGGCCACTGAGAACGGCGCGGGCCGCGTTCTCAGCGTCAAGCGGATCAGTCTTGCCATGCTGGTGCCGGATCTGGCGATTGGGGCGGTTGACCTCGATGACATGGTGGCCTCTCTCCCGCGCCAGCCCCATAAGAGCCTGTCCCCTCGATCCCGAAGGCGCGAACGGGACCCAAGGATTGAGCCCAGCTCTCCAGCTCGTGATAGCCTCTACGGCTGGCCGGCAGGGTCATTGCCCCGAGGCGGGCTCCCAGCCCGTTGATGGCGACAGCGGCGTGGGCCTCCTTGTGAGTGTCAATGCCGATGATGTTCTCGGCAGGATCAGTCTTGCGCATTCCTCGTCCTCCGCAGGTAAGAACCTGACAGGTTCCTGCGGGCGGACAGGACTGTGATGGGACGAGACCCTCAAGCTCCTATCAAGTCACGCGACAGCAGACCGTCAGGTGCCGCCCGGAGGACCGACACGTCAATACAATGACACGCAGTCAATCGTACGAAGGGTCAGGCCTTCCGAGCCGCTCTCACATTCTCACAGTCGTACGAGGCGCCGACACGGCCGACCGATGGCTCGATGCCGGCCTCGGCGAGGCGCTCGGTGTACTTAAGGGACACGTATTGGACGGATTCAAACGATCGTCGCAACACGGATTTTGTTGCCCTCCCGCAGCCATTCGTCAAGCGCCTCGGCAGGGGTTTTCCAGCCCAGCGTCTTTCGCGGCCTTGCGTTGAGGGTGGCTGCCACGGCGGCGATCTCCTCAACGCTATGCACACTCAGGTCCGTACCTGTTTGGTAGCGGAACGTTGTTGGGATCAGGTGCGTTGCGCGATTGAGGAGTATACTTGGCGCTTTGACGGCCTGCAGCGCCGAGCTCCTCGGCGCAGGAGGACGTGATGCACTCCCTTCATCCGCAAGCTCGCACCACCCCCGCCGTTCGCCAGGAGATTGCCCGCTCGTCTGAGCCCACCGGCGTGCTGGCCCAGCGCTTCAGCGTGAGCCCCGAGACGGTCCGCAAATGGCGCAAACGTGGCGTGCAAGACTGCCAGGACCATTCCAGCCGGCCGCACAAGCTGCCGTGGAAAGCCACCGACGAGGAGCGCGCCATCGTCTGTGCTCTGCGCCAGGCCACCGGCTTTCCGCTCGATGATCTGACCTTTGTGGTCAGCCACTTCCTGCCGCATCTCAACCGCGATGCAGTCTACCGCATCCTCAAGGCGGAAGGCTTGGGGCGCCTGCCGCCGGCGCAGCAGCGCCAGCGCCGGAGCGGCACGTTCAAGGATTACGATCTCGGCTTCGTGCACATGGACATCAAGCACCTTCCCAAGCTGCAGACCGCCGATGGCGAGCGGCGGAAACGGTACCTGTATGTCGCCATCGACCGCTGCTCGCGCTGGGTGCACCTGGCCGTCTGCGACGACGAACTGACCACCAGCGCGGTTGCCTTCCTGAACGAGGCGATCCGCGCCTTCCCCTTCAAGATCACGCACGTGCTCACCGACCGCGGCTCGTGCTTCACCGCCGATGGCTTCGAGGAGGCCTGCCGGAAGCTGAAGGTGGAGCACCGCAGGACCAAGCCGTACACGCCGCAAACCAATGGTCTCGTCGAGCGCTTCAACGGCCGGGTGCAGCGCGAGGTGCTCGGCATCACCATCTCCAGCCATCGCGATCTCGAGACGCTGCTCAAAGGCTTCAACCAGGCCTACAACCGGAGACGCCAGCGCGTGCTCAAGGGGCGATCTCCTGAGCAGGTCGTGCAAAGCCGCCTGGCTGCCGAGCCGAAGCTGGCCAACCGACGCTTCAAGCCGCCTGATTCAGACGCTTTGCCGCCAGCCCTCAGGGTCGTCGCTGCTGCCAAGGATGTTTCGCATCCAGACAAGGAGAGAATGCCGATACGTCCTCTGCGATTGCCCTTCCGCGCAAACCTGGGGATATGCCCTGCGATGGCATCAGCAACCCTGCCGATCCGGATGCCAGCTATAACGCCCACCGCGGGTTGGGCTATATGGCGCAGATCGTCGAAACCTATGCGGAAGATGACGATCCCGCAGGCCCAACGGGTCCCCGGCCTCCCGATCTGATCACCCATGTGGCAGTGCACAAGATGACGGTGCATGATGGACACCGGGTGCCGGACGCCTTGGACGATCTGGCCGACTGCTCGCTCACGCCGAAGAGGCTTCTGGCCGATTCCCATTATGGATCGGCTGACAACATGGCCTTGGCTCAAGGGCATGCCATTGACCTGGTGGCTCCGGCCCGTACGGCCAAGGGATGCTCGTCGGGGCGCCTGACCCTGGAGGACTTCAGCCTCGACGAGGATGGTCTGGTGGTGCGATGCCCAAACGGCGTCGCACCGATCTCGACCTCTGCCGCGCAGGCGAAACTGCAGGCTCGTTTCGACCTCGCTGTATGTCGGCAATGCCCGAACAGGAAGCGCTGCCCGGTCCGGGCTGACAGCCGTGACGGCTCAATCGCCCGCTTTCAGTACACGCCAGCACGGGCCGAAAATCAGAAGCGCCGCCTTTACGAGAGCAGCGATGCATTCCGCGAAACCTATCGATGGCGCGCCGGGATCGAAGCGACGATGTCGCGCCTGAAGCATCAGATGAACCTTGCGCACCTGCGCATTCGTGGCATGCCCGTCATGCGCTATACGGTAAATCTGCGCGCTCTTGGCCTGAATATCCGCAGATGTGCCGCGGTTCAGGCTTAAAGCCGAGCCTTTCGCTGTGACCTTCAGGCTCGCAGGGGAGCAAGGGGAGAGATCGTTTCCGCAGCGGATGGAAAGCAGCACGAACAACGCTCGGCCGACTTACTTTTTACCGCCCCGTCCAGTTTCCGCCATAGCTCATTGCAGAAAGCACTCCGACCCAGCGCGACCGGCATCTCCAAAGCATCGCCGAGTATGGACGCACGGGCTGGCAGAAGCGGTCCGGGTACACGCGTCGGGTTCTGGTAGAGACCGCCATCAGCCGGCTGAAACAAGGGATTGGGAACGCCTTGCGCTCATGAACGAATCGGCGTCGCACGACTGAGGTCGCCATCGCGGTTCATGCCCTGAACCGCCTGCTTGCGCCTGGATGCCCGAAGTCCGCCCGCATCGCCTGAATTCGGGCTGCGAGTCATCCACTGCGTGCGCAATCTGATCCGTGCAATACAGCCTTATGGGGCGAGCATAGCTCTACAGGAGTTCTAAGATTTCACGCTGCTGTTGGAAATGCCATGCTCCTGAAGCGCAATGATCCGCGCCAGCAGCTCGCGTTGTGCGGCGATGCCCGGCGGCTGCTCGGACGCTTCCTGCGCCCCCTGGCGGCACGAGCCGACTATGCCCGACGCCTGCACTTCGGCCCGATCCGGCGGTTCTTCGGTCTCATCTTCGGGTTCGGTCTCGTACAAATATGGCTCCTCTTTCGCCAGCGCCTGGGGTTCGAACTCCTCGGTGTCGCGCTGTTGCGCATGATCGACATCGCCATTTTGAGCAAACTCATCGGCTTCCACGGGAGAGACGTTGCTATCATCGTACACAGAGACGCTGCCATTGCCGCCTGCGGAGACCACGGGCGGATCGGCGGGGAGAGGCGCCGCCGTTGGCTTTGCAGTGACTGGGGCAGGCGTGGGTTGTGCCACAGCGTTCGGCGCAAACTCGGTCTCTGCGATGAGCGGGATCGGGTCTGGCTCGGGCAATGCACCTGACTGGCTTTCGAAAATGGGCTTCAGATGACGGTCAGAATAATACTTCACCTTGTCCATCTGGAGCGGGGGCTGGCCCTTGATCAGTACGATTTGCTTGTTGTCATCGATCAAACGCACCTGCTCTGGCCGTAAGAGCGGTGCACCCTGGTCGGATGTCTGAATGTTAGCGTTGAACGGTTCCTTCTGGCTGTAAGATCTCGACTTTTGGCGGAAGGTATAGTCACCGATCGCTTTGGAGATGTATTGGGGCGTTTCGTCGTCAGCAGTCGCCATGAACACCTGCACGCCAGTATTGGAGAGGAAATTTTCCTTGCCCGGCTGCTCGTAAGCGCCGGTCAGAGCCGCGAGGCTTTGGATGATGAACATGAAGCGGCCTTTATATCCTGCAATCGTCGTGACTGCGGTTTCAATCGCTTCGAGCTTGCCGAGATGCTTGAACTCATCGAGGAGGAACAGGACCTCAAAAATCTCGTCCGTCTTCGGCATAGTACGTTGCAAGATGGACACGGTTTGTTGGAAGAACAGCCGCACGAGCGGCGCGATTACCTCCAAGTCGTTGGGGCTGACGCACAGATATATTGTCGTGGGATCGCGGCGCAAGTTGTAAATGGAAAAATCCGATCTTGATGTGGCATTCTTGATCAGCGGGTCAGCCCAGAGATTTAGCCCGCCATCACCCAAGACTGAGGTATATGAGGTGAGAATTTTGGTGTCGTTGCCGGCCATATTGTCAAATATACGCATCACCTCCGGGATTTTGCTTTCTTCTGCGAGTTGCGCGAAAAGCTTGTATTTCTCGCCCGGCTGCGCAAACAAATCATAGACAGCGCCAATGGTTGGTGTGCCACACTCGATGCAGGCCAGAATGCCGGCAACAAAAAGATCTCGTGCGCCCTCGATGAAACCCTCCGCGCCCTTACCTTTGGGCGCAATCAGATTAACCGCCAATCGCCGGGCTTCTGAGAAGCGGCGCTCCGGTGGCGTGGCAACAATGTCGAGCACCGGATTATAGCAATGGGTGCGTCCCTCCCTGTCGAGTGGCGAGAATTTGATGATCTGGTCGCCGCGCTTCAGTCTCGCCCTCGATGTCGACTCGAAGAGTTCGCCCTTGACGTCGAGTGCTATTACCGAGCCATCGAAGGTTAGGAGTGTTGGAATGACGACGCCGACCCCCTTACCGGCGCGGGTGGGCGCAATGATCAGACTGTGTGGTTGCTCGCCATTGGTGAGATACTGTCCAAACCCGCGTGGGCCGGACGTTTTGCCGAATATTGGACCGGTGATGCGCCGGTAGGGCTTGATGTAACCTTTTTGGCGCATTTCGGAAAACCGCGCCCATCGCGCGGTTCCGAAGTGTTGGGAGCGAAGCATGAGAACAGTAAGGGTAACCATGATGATCACCGATGTCATGCCGACAATGGCCAAACAGGTGTAAAACGTCGCACTGGCATAGCCGAGATAGAAGGGGGTTTCATACCAGAAAGCCAGGAGGTCGAACTCGCGGAGTACCCGGGTGGTGAAGCCGCCCTTTAGGCTAACATACAGACTCGCGAATATCAGCCCGAGCGGGAATGACAGCGCAAGGCCGAACAACAGCGTGTTGATCTTCGAGTTTGTGGTAACCATCGTCCAGCGCTCTCCAGTTATATGTCAGCGTTCGTCGCTCCCGTCGCGGGAGCGTTCACCGCCGCTGCTAAGGCGCCGCCGTTGATTGGGATCGAGGTCTTCAGGTCCAGGCTCGCGGCGGCGGTGCCGCCTTGCGCGTTCTTCAGAGGCAGCTCGCTGAGCACCGTTTTCGATGTTAGCGGGGGCGTTGCGGTGGCGCTGCGGCCCTACACTGCCCTCATCTTGTCCGCCTTGCTCCGCATTTTGTCCCGGCCCACCTGCGGAGCCACTGGGGCCGCCTCGCCCTCCCAGGTCTAGATCATCGTCCATGCGAAAATCGTTGCCGGAATCGTCGCGGGTTGCGGGTCCGGCGTTGCTACTGGGTGCTTGCCCTGCGCTATCTCTGGGGCCTAGTCCTCCTGGACCGCCTCCCCCTGGTCCCACGCCAGTGTCGCCAAGGTTTGGCGGTTCGGGTGTTCCTCTAGGAGTGACGGGAATATCAGGTTCTGGTTGCGGCTCGATGGCAATGGTTGCTCCAGCTCTCTGCCTGCCTCGGAATTCCGCATAGGTAATCGGGCGCTCCATGATGCCGCGCTCGGCGCGCGAGGTCGCATCCAGCGCGATACCATTGTCGTAGGCGGCATCGACAAGCGCGGCGCGCATATTGTTGTAGTTGAGATGCGGGTGGCGACGCGAGATCTTCAGCCAATGGCCTCCCAGCGACCGGCGATTGATCACCACATGTAGATGCGGGTGCTGCCGGTCGACATGAAAGGCGGTGACATAGTCGAAACTATCACTGTTGCGCCTCGAACCGAACATTTGTTCCACCCACGCGCGGCCGGCAGCGCGCGCGTTATCGCGATCGGTGGAATGCGGAAAACTGACGACGATATGCGTGGTCAGGTCCTGGTTGTTTTCTGCGTCTGGCTGGCCGGGCTGATAGTTACCGGTCTGCTCGGCCCAACTACGCGCCACCTCGTCGAGCCGATCGTATGGTAGCACGACGCCCTGATGACGCTCGGAACGACGGAGTTCGACCGCGCCCTCGCGAGATAGGTAATGCAGCTGATCCCGGATCTGTCGTGCGGTACGAGCCCCGCCCCGAGGCACAATTCTTACGACGGCTTGCGGGTGGGGCATCCGGGCCACCTGGCAGCATTGTTTTCAGAAGATCCTGTCATCGCACGGCTTCCTGCAATAGCCTTCGACCGTCCCGCCGCCGCCGCGACACATTCAGTATTGTGCGAAGAAGGGCATCGAGCGCGGCGAATTCCTGACCAAACTGCTGCCTGTGCCTCTCGAAGCGGTCCATATCCACGGCGCCATCGCGGCTTGCGATCCGGCTCATGTCTGTGAGCGTTTCGGCAATCTGACCGATGCTGTTGGTGATTTCCTGAAGGTTTTGGCGGGTCTCGGCGTCAATTTCCAGAAAGCCCGCTATCCGGCGTACCGCGATGCGCAGTGCCAAATTGCTCGTCAGTCCGAACGCACGTGATTGCTCCGAGAAAGATTCGAATTCGGCCAAGCGTAAGCGCACGCTGATTATCTTGTAGCCGTTAGGGTCGGCAACCGCGGCGCGCCGGCTTCCACGTATCGGGGCATTATCGAACAAGCCGGGCAAGTTCCGCGCTGTCATATTTCCGGGTCCTTATTTGGATACAAATTGTTTGTGCTTCGATAGTTTCTACGGGAGCGTAAAAAGTTACGCAGGAAAATACACAGTTATATTAGGCTCGAAATAGTACAAGATAATTATTACAATCGTAATTGGACGGGTTCAGGATATGTTTACCAATGGCAAACCCATTGGCAGTATATACTCTGCATGTTATTAATCGATTATTGCAGATATGTAAGACGTCGATTTGTGCGGAGGGAATTACAACTTGAAACTGATCGCCTGCTGCTCATTCAAAGGTGGAGCGGGGAAAACCACGGCCCTAATGGGTCTGTGCTCCTCACTTGCCTTCAACCAGAAGAAGGTTGCCTTGTTCGACGCCGACGAAAACCGCCCACTCACTAAGTGGAAAGAAAATGCCCTTCGCAACGACGCTTGGGACCCGCAATGCGAGGTATTCGTGGCCGACGAGTTGCCGCTACTGGAAGATGTATATGAACAGGCGGAAGTTAGCGGCTTCGACTATGCCCTGGCCGATACTCACGGCGGAGCGAGCGAACTGAACGGCACTATAATTGCCAGTTCCGATTTTCTGCTGGTGCCGACTATGCTGACACCTCTTGACATCGATGAAGCGCTCGCAACTTACCGCTACATCATTGAGCTGTTACTAGCAGAGGGATTGCAAACGCATACTGCCATTCTTCGCCAGCGAGTGCCTACGGGTAGATTGACGGTCTCTCAACAAGCCGCTTACGACGTGCTGGACGTTCTGCCGCTCTTCGACACGTCCATGTACGAGCGTGACGCCTTCGCGGCGATTAAAGAGCGCGGCATGTTGCATATGACTGTCGCAAATATGGCCCGCAACCCGGCAATGCGACTGATGTTCCGTAACAATCAGCGCGCATTGGATGAGCTTGCTGTGATTGGTGCTTTCGTCGAGAAGGCATTGGAGGGTTGAAATGGGAATCCGTAAGCCGACGGTTTCGGTGATGGAGGCTTGCCGACTTACTGCAATTCGATCTGGGAGGACACCCACAGCGAGCACGCTCGCCTCCCCTAATCCGTCAGAAACGATGGCATCAATCGAGCAGATCGGCCGGCCGACGGGCAACAGAACAGCACCTGCCCAAGCTTTGCCCGCGAGAAAGGCTGTGATCCTTTCGGAGGAGCGCCACGAGCCAGATCCTAAGGTGCAGGTGTTTCTGTCAGCAGCGCTTCCGGCCCGCGGCATCTCAGCCAGCTTTGACATGTTGGTGCGGCAATATCGCCCGGCCAAGGCGCTGCAGATGATTCTGCAGCGCGCTTTGGGCGACTATGAATTGATGCTGTCTGACGGCTCATTCACCAAAATCATGCCGGTCTATTCCGTCGAGGAGCCGCTAGTCGTCGTCGCGTCGTCGCGCATGATGCCGCGACGGCTGGTCGACATTGCCCTCGCGCACTTTGATCCCTTAGGGTTCGAAAGCGCGCGTGCCTTCGGCCGTAAGCTTGCAACCTCGGCTCTTGCCGTTTTCTTCGACAGGGAGACTGGTCGCCTGGTGTTGTCACGTTAACGAGCATCGGGCGCATGGAGGCAAATTCGGCCGCCTGACAGCTTCAAGCGGCGACATTCGCCGCGACTTTCCACTCCGCCATGGCGGTGAGGCGGTGAAGGTGGGTCGCACGGGCAGAGCGGCGGGAGCGGGGTGGAGCGAACAGGGTGCGGACGGCAGAGAACACGTTGACAAACCTCTGCAGCCCTCCGGCAGATCGAAAGCCCTGCCTCACTCGTTCGCGTCGGCGGAACGGGAGATGGGAATTCTCGGCCCGATTGTTGAGCCCCTTGTGCGAGCGGTGTTCGGCTTGTCGGTGATCATTCGCCGCGGTGGACAGCCTTTCTTCAACAGCCGCTTCGCCGCCTTGGTGTTGCGCCGCGTCTGGACGATTTCATCGAGCACATAGCCGTCCTGATCAACCGCCCGCCAGAGCCACTGCTTCTTGCGGAGATCGTGACCACGACGTCGTCGAGATGCCAGATATCGCGACGGTTTGGTCTCTTGCGCCTGAGGCGGCGAGCGTAATCCGGCCCAAACTTCAAGGCCCAGCGGCGGACTGTCTCATAAGAGACGAGAATGCCCCGCTCGAGCAACATCTCCTCGACCGGGACTGTCAGGAATTTTGTGCGTGAGGCCATAGTGATGGAGAGGAAAGGACCATCGTATGGCTATCGAGAAAGAACTTCTGGACCAGTTGCTTGCCGGGCGTGATCCGAACGAGGTGTTTGCAAAG
>NZ_VOSK01000204.1 GCF_009296175.1 Microvirga tunisiensis
GGATTGCGCGAATGCCCGGCGGGAGTTCGCCGGGGCGTCGAGGTTTCCTCGGGCACGGGCCTCACCGCTATCGAGAGAGCGAGCGCGGTATTGACCGACCAACCGAACACCGGACGCTCGATTGCGGGTCTGGGCTGCGTCGCGCAGACCCTGCTCATTCCCCTGGCCGCCCGCGCGCTCGCCCGCCGCCTCTTTCCCAACCAGGGCTTTGCTGATCCAGCGGCAGAAGCAATCGCCACGCATCTCGCTTGCGACCTCACTCCATTCGAAGCCGATCGGGAGATGCTGCGGGGCTTGGTCGAACGCAGTCTGGTCTTGGACCAGCTCATACGCGACTTTCTCAACCATTGCCCCGACGCTCAAGTGCTCAGCCTCGGGTCTGGCCTGTCGACGCAGTTCGAGCGGCTTGATAACGGCCAGCTTCAGTGGGTGGATGTCGATCTCCCCGAGGTCGTCGAGTTGCGACATACCCTCTTCCCACCCCACCCACGCAGACGCCTCGTGAGCGCCTCAGTGACCGAGGCTGGCTGGACTTCGATCCTCGGAGGTCTGTCTGGCCCGTCTTTCATAGTGGCCGAGGGGCTCTTGATGTATCTCGAGCGAGCGCAGGTGCTTCAATTGGCCGGAGACCTCGCGGAGGTGCAAAGGGACGGCCCGGCCGAGTTCGCCTACGACTACTACTGTTCCCAGATGATCGGCCAAGCATGGCTGAACCCATCACTGCGTCGGCTCGGAGCCGAGTTCAAGTGGGGTCTGGCATGCCCGGAAGAGCTTTCGCTCGGCGAGCCACGCTGGCGTGTGATCGACACCTACCCGGTGATGGAGCGCCTGGGTTGGCCCTACGATCTGCTCTGGTCGTGGTTTCGCTTGTTCACGGGCGTTCGGCCCTATGGCGTCGCCCATTTGCGGCTCTTGGACGGTGCCAACCGGCATGCGAGTTGAGCGCTTGAAGGATCGTAGTAATCGAAACGCCGACGGCCGTGTGAGCGGCGAAGCTGATCGCATCGGTGGCAACGGCCGGCGCCCTCGAGCTCAGCTTTTTACCCGGACATAGCTGCCTGGCGCATCCTCAATGGGAGTAAGCTTACACCCATCGATCTCCCGCGCCGGGACCCGCCTCCGGTCCTGCGCCTCGCTCCAGCCTTGCCAATCCGGCCACCAGGAGCCTGGATGCTCCTGCGCGGCTTCGAGCCAGGTGTCGAGCTCTCCCACAGGCGGTCCGCCGGTCCAGTACTGATACCGGTTCCGGGCCGGCGGGTTCACAACCCCGGCGATGTGGCCCGAGCCGGCCACGACAAACCGGACAGCTCCACCAAGGAACTGCGCTCCTGAGAACACTGACCGCGCCGGTGCGATATGGTCCTCCCGAGCCGCCAAGTGGTAGATCGGGATCGTCACCTTCGAGAGGTCGAGGGTGACGCCGTCGATCTTCATGCGTCCCTGCGAGAGATCATTGTTGACGTAGCAGCGCCGCAGATAGAAGCGGTGGTTGGCTGCGGGAATGCGTGTCGAGTCCGAGTTCCAGTACAGCAGGTCCAAAGGCAGTGGCGTCTGACCCTTCATGTAGACGTCGACGACGTAGGGCCAGATCAGGTCATTGGAGCGCAGCAGATTGAAGGCAGTGGTCATTTTGTGACCGTCGAGATACCCGTGCCGGGCCATGTCCCTCTCGATGGCGGCAACCTGGTCTTCGTCCATGAAGATCCTTAAATCACCGGCTTGGCTGAAATCCACCTGGGTGGTGAGGAAGGTGGCACTCTTGACTTGGGTGTGCCCCCTCGCGGCCAAATAGGCCAGCGTGGCGGCCAGCAGGGTTCCGCCGACGCAGTAGCCGAGCGCATGGATCGCCCGCTCGCCGGTGGCCTGCTCGACCGCGCCCAACGCCTCAAGGATACCCTCGCGCATGTAGTCCTCAAAGGACTTGTGGGCGAGTTCCCTGGTCGGGTTCACCCAGGAGATCATGAACACCGTCTGGCCGTGGTCCACCGCCCATTTGACAAATGCCTTCTCAGGGCTGAGATCGAGGATATAGTACTTGTTGATCCAGGGTGGCACGATCAGGAGCGGGCGCTTCAGGACCTGCTCTGTTGTGGCTTCGTACTGGAGCAGCTGCATCACAGCGTTCTGGTAGATCACCTTGCCCGGGGTGATCGCCAGGTTCTGGCCGACCTCGAACTTCGTTGCGTCGGTCTGCCGGATTTTGAGGCGACCGCTCCCGCGCTCGATGTCTTCGGCCAGGAGCCGCATGCCCCGCACCAGGTTCTCACCATCGGACACGAAGGTCTCGTGGAGCAATTCCGGGTTCGTGAACACCCAATTCGATGGCGCAAGCGCATTGATGATCTGCGCCAGGTAGAACCGAGCCTTGCTTCGGGTGTGTGGATCGAGATCTTCAGCCGAATTGACCAGGGATTCGGCCCAGTGCGAGGTGATCAGGTAGGATTGCCGCAGCAAGTCGAAATAGGGGTCGTCTGACCAAGCCGGATGCTGAAACCGGGGGTCCGGGGAGAGCGGGAAGGCCATTGGCTTTGCGTGCCCGTTCTTCAACCCCATGAACCGGCGCATCGAGGAATGCCACAATTCCAAACTGTTGTTCCAGAGCGCAACTTGGGCTTCTAGGACCCTGTGAGGCTGCTGCACCCAGGCTCGTTGGAGTTGAACCAATGTTCTGAGGACCGGAGCGAGATCATCGTACAGAGTGAAATGCGCCGAATTGACCGCACGGGGCTGCAGAAAGATCGCGGCGGCCTTACCCGCCTCCTCACCCAGCCGTGCCATGTTGTGCGCGAAACGCTGCGGGTTCCTGATTTCGAAACCAAGGTTTCTTGCCGCCTCAAGTTGCTCCTGGCCCATTCTGGCGCCTCAAGGTACTGGCTGTCACTGCCCACCGCAGGACGAGATCCCGCTCCATGATACCACAAATCCTGTTGTAAAATATCAAGCTCGATCAAACAGACAGGGTCCGAGCGCGTTCTCCGGTCCAATGATCACTTGCTGTGGGCCCGGCCATGCCGGCAAGCCCTGCGCCACTGGCGCACACGCGCCGTCATGTCGGCGTAATACGACGTAGGAATATGGACCATGCCACGGATCGAGATCCGCTTCCGGCGCGCCCGATCATCGTCTCCCGTGACCCGCAACGGGGCCTATACTCCTGGGGCATACAAGGCAGCACAAAATGGCCAAGATCGGACTGTCGTGATCGACCGTGAAGACAGGAGGTCCGCGGTTTGAGCACCATGCCTTTTCTGATCGATACCGGCACCATGGGTGCTCGCATCCAGGCGTATGACTGGTCTGCTTCTCCGCTCGGTTCTGTCGAGACTTGGCCGCCCTCACTCTGCGTCACGCTCAGCAATGTGCTTCGATCCAAGATGCCTACCTATCTGCTGTGGGGGCCGGAGCTGATCACCTTCTACAATGATGCCTGTCTGCCGCTGCGCGGCATCAGACCGGAGGCGCTTGGGCAGCCACTGCCGCAGGCTTGGGCCGAAATCTGGAATGTTGCCTCGCCGGTCGTCACGCAGGCGCGTCGTGGGGAGGCAACGTATGTCCAAGACGTGCCTGTTTGGATTGTGCAGCGAAAGGGCTATCCTGAGGAGACATGGTGGAACGCCTCGTTCAGCCCCGTCATGGCCGAGAGCGGCGATGTAGGGGGCATTCTCATCATCATCCATGAAACCACCGAGCGGGTGTTTGGTGAGCGGCGGCTCCGGTTCCTGGTCGATCTGAGCACCCGACTACGTGGGATCCCCGAAGCCAGTGGTGTCATGGCCATGGCAGCCGAAATGCTCGGCCGGCACTTGAAGGTCAGCCGCGTCGGGTATGCCGAGTTCCACGAGACGGGCGGGTCCTTTACCGTCGAGCGCGACTGGACCGAAGGCGCAACTCCCACCTTTGCCGGCCAGTATCGCGTGAGCGACTTCGGGTCACTCATCGAGAGCGAGCTGCGGGCGGGGCACACACTCCGCATCGACGACGCATCGATGGATGCTCGCACCGCAGAGGAGCGGGTTGCCGCCGAGTTCCTCCGTACCAACAAGCGGGCCAGTATCATCGCACCGCTCATTCGCGACGGCCGCCTGGTTGCGGCGCTCTTCGTTCATCAATCTGAGCCCCGTCACTGGCGTGACGATGAAGCGACGCTTGTGCAGGAGGTAGCCGAATGCACCTGGACGTCCGTCCTCAGAGCTCGGGCAGAAACGGCCCTGCGGGAGAGCGAAGCACGCTTCCGGCAGTTCGCCGAGCACTCGACCGACATGCTCTGGATCATGAATGCCGAGACGTTGCAGATGGAGTACGTCAGCCCTGCCTTCGAGCGCGTCTGGGGCTGGTCTCCGGAGATGTTCCAGCACCGCGACCAATGGGCCGAAACCCTCCACCCAGAGGATCGCGAGCGTGCGCTCCAGGCCACTGATCGGGTGCTGCGGGGCGACACCGTGGTCCAAGAGTACCGGATTGTTCGGCCGGATGGGAGCATGCGCCACATCCACGCCACCGGGTTCCCAATCTTCGACGAGCACCAAAAGATTCAGCGGATTGCCGGGATTGCCAAGGACATCACCCAGCATGATGGATCGACAGTCTACGTGGTCGACAGCAATGAAACCTCACGACGGGAGCTGTGCCTTCTGCTCCAAGGCGCCGGGTATGAGGTGAAGATGTTCGCCGCGGCGCAGGCCTTCCTGGAGGTGGCGCCGGTGCTGGTGCCCGGCTGTGTGGTGCTCGACATCCGCGATCCCGCGACGGGCGAGCTGACCATCCCCAGAGAGCTGAAAACGCGGCGTGCGGGCCTGCCGGTGATCGTGATCGGCAAAGCCCAAGGGGATGTCGCGATTGGGGTCCAGGCGATGAAAGCGGGAGCGGTCGATTTTCTCGATGTGCCCTATCATCCTGAGCAGCTTCTGGATGCGCTCGCCTCGGCTCAGGCGACCATCCGCGAGCGAGCCGAGCGGGACCAAGCCACTGAGCGGGTGAGAGCACTCATTGCGGCACTGCCGCCGCGCGAGCGGGAAGTGCTGGACGGGCTTCTGGCCGGAGGAACCAACAAGACGATTGCACGGGACCTTGGGCTCAGCCCGCGGACGGTTGAGGCGCACCGGGCCCGCATCATGGAGCGGTTGGGTGCCCAAAGCCTGCCCGAGTTGGTGCAGATTGCGGTTGCGGCAGGCTTGCAGCCCAAACCGCAGGATCGGCAAGGCTGACCACATATGTGATAAGAAACGGCACGTTCCGCATCTCTAATGCGCTCGCACTGCATCCGAGAATGGCACGGTGAGGATTGTTTCGCCGGATCCATCAGCGATCTCAATAACCGCATCGCGCCCCAGGTCATCCACTTCGCCCACGAGCTCCCGTGCCACTTTCAGAGCTTCGACGACTGCGGCATCCAGGTCGGGCAGCTCTGTGCCGTCCGGATCTACCTCAAGCTTGTCACTGTTTCGGATGTGGAGATAGTACAAGGGCATCACGGCAAGCAACCTGCTCTGGGTGAGGAGTGTAGGCCTCGGGTGACCTCCGCCCAGCCTCAGCAGAAGGAAGTGGAGGACACCTGGATTGCACCAAGCATCAGCAAATGACCAGAGTGGCACAAACTGCAACCCGCTGCGGCGAAGAGGCTCTCCGAGAACCGCTAGACCAGCACTGGATGGCAGATCGAACCTGCAGATGTTCCGAAAATCTCAAGTTTAAGCCCTGGACCCTCACAGGGGCCATCGCTCCCGGCCGGTAAGCCGGGAGCGTTCTTATCGGAACCCGAGAGGCTCAGGCCGCACGATTGAGGTGCTGGGCGGTTCTCTCCGCCTGCACCGTCACTGAGCGGACGGCCTCGTCGGCCATCTGGATCGTGAGCTCGGCGATGCGCCGGCTGTTTTCCATCGTCTGCTCCAGATTGTCGCGCAGCAGCGAACTTTGCACCTCGACGACGTCCGTCATCGAGCGGCAGCGGGCGAGGGCCTGCAGTCCGTCAAGGTTGCGCTGCAGGCGCTTCTGGCTGCGGTCGACCACCTCCCGCGAGACGTCCTGGACGCCACGTGCTAAAGCGGTACTGGACTTTGCGGCCGCCCGGAGATTGTTCGCCGCTTCTTCGCTTAGTCCCAGGGTATCCCCCTCGGGGCGGCCGAAGATCTGCAGGCCCTGGCCAGAGGCGCGGCGGGTCAGCTCCGAGAACGCGCCGAAGCTGCTCTCTACTGCTTCCTGCATGGCCTGGGCCAAGGTCTGGGCGCTTTCAACACTCGCCCTTAAGGTATCGGCGACATCTTCAGTCACCCGCTGCACGGCTTCGCCCTGCTCACGGGCCCGTCGCGTGTCGGCGCGCTTCATCTCGTCAATGCTTGCCATTTCATCCTCCACTGTCTCGGCTATGGCGTTAGCTTCCTCGTCGCTCAGCACCTTGAGCACGGCGGGAAGCAGCTCCTTCCGGTCGTCCCGGATGTGTTGCTGAAAAATGCGCCTTAACTCGGCGACCTTGCCGAGGAACTCAGCACTGTTCTTCGGCAGGGCCTCGAGTTCGGCCAGGAGCGCGCTGGTTTGGTCATTGTCGTTGCTGGCCTCCTGCAGGAGATCGCCCATCCCGTGCCGTCTCAGCACCGGGAAGAGGTGCTCTTCCTGAAGGGAGGCCAGAAGCTCCAGTTCCTCCTTGAGATCGACGAACAGGCGCTCACGGGTTTTGACCGCTGTATCAGAGGTGGCGAGCAGCTTTTCAAACAGCTCGTTCGCCTTGTCTGGCGGCGTTTGGCTGAATCGTCTGGTGGCAGACATCGTTTCTCCCTAGCAATAAAAGGGGTGGTGTAGGTGCTTGAAACCGGATTACGCGAACTGACGTCAGCCGCAGGTTCAAGCGGCACGAACTCCCAAAAACGTGGAGACGGCAAGGGTGCTCTCGTGAGCTCCCCTTGCTGACGTGGACATCGGCGACACAACACGCCGACCACCCTGTAGCGTTCCCAAATTTCTTATCTACGTTAATCGTCCGACCGATGGAGCTTGGCACTACCCGTCAACTGTGTGCGTGGCAGTCTGTTGGCTGGCTCACTCATGATGGGAGAGATGTTGGAGCTCCTGCCGGTATTTGAGGGCTCTCTCGAGTGCCTCGGTGGCGCGCCGCTCATGGAACGACCGCTGGAACTCGGTGTGGGCCCGCCGCGCAGAGTCAATGTGCGTCTGGGCCGCGGCCTCGCACGCTCTGATGAGGGAGCCTAGTTCTTTACTCAACCCAATCATTGTTATTCCTTTTGGTTTCAAATGATGAATGATGCTCGCGGCCGCCTGTGCTTGATAGAGGCGGCTCGTGCGGGATGGCTGCGGTCGCAATCCCACCTAACGCTGGTGAACGGCCGATGACGGTTTTCGTTTGTCACTCGCCATTGCGTCCCTTCCAACGATCGCCCTGCCAATTCCCGCAAGCTGTTGGATGGTGCTTTTAGTGCCTCTCTTCAATGTTCGCGCAGGCAAGCCGATCAGCATCAATACCTTTAGGCAGGTAGTGACTGGCGGTGCTGTTGTCGGCGTAGCGTTTCCAGAAGGTCCACATACGGTTGGCGCCTCTCCTGATGAGCGGCTCTGACCTTGCTCATCATGTGCTCTTTCAGCTTCGGCTCGCGAGCGCTCACGTCAACGTTTTCCAGTTCAACCTCAGCGGCAAAGTTGATGTCGCCGAGAGTATGGAGGATCTCTCTCATCATGGCATCAAGGCTCGGAGAGTACATCCGATAGTTCTGTTGGGATTTATTGGGCATGATTTCCTCTTGTTGTTCTTGTTGTTGTTCTTGCTTCTTAGCCCAAGACATGGCGGGATTAACCCAGATTAACAAGCGCAGAGGGGTGGGTAGGAATACGACGGATCTTTACGTACTCCCTTCGAGTGTGCTTTCGCCTGAGCGCCAGCCCCTGCTGGGATGTATTTGTTGGGTGCCTGTCACCTGAGGCGTAGATTTGATTCCACATCAGCCAGCGGTGCAGGAAGCCGTGGAGTCATTCACTGCACCAAGCCTGACTGAATTGCTCTGCACGCCGATTGTGCGGCCGTTGCCTTCTGGGCCCTTGCGGAACAATCCGTAGGGAATCCCCGACTGGTGCCCGTCAGGGCCAGAAGTTAACTCAGGTTTATGGCAGGCAGCGACAGCGCCTGCGGTTTAGGGAGAGAGCTGCCCAGAGAGGCAGTGAGACGCCACATCGATGGAAGAGCGGGCTATTGGGGGTGGCACGGGTGCACGGCACCCCCGAAACTTAGCCCCATCCGCAACAGGTTCGCCCCAACGAGGATCTCGTCCGGAGCGGGCGCGCTTGGGTTTGTCCAAGCCTCAGTAACACGTCAGGGAGGGACACAAGCCCATGGACAAGGCTGCGAACGATAATCGCGTTGCTGAACTCATTTCTAGCTTGTCCACGACATTGGCCAACATTGATGTCGAGTATGAATTCGAGCTGGCCCGGGTCCGGGTGACGGCCAAGCCTAAGCTCAGAGCAATGATTGTGGACACGGGGCGCCAGCACCACATCCAGCGCCGGGAACCATATGTTCGCCAGATCGCCGAGTTGCAAAAGCGGACGAGCTAGAGACAGGGCGTATTGCGCGATCCGCCCGACTGCGCGTTGCGTACGAGGCGAAGAGAGCACAGATGCCGGCGACGCTTGTACTTGATCGGCTTCTTATTACACGGACCGGAAGCACGGGACCGGTGCCGCCGGGAGCAGGAAGGGTGGAGCAACTGATCGAATGGATCGGGCTCGCCATCTTCATCGTGCTGGCGGTCAGTGCCGCCATTATCCTAATCCGAAACCACCGAGGGTGGACCGGGAGGCATTGCCCCCCTTACAGCTTGCGATTGCTATCCATTCTTGCTGAGGACAACTCCTCGACGAACGTTTCGTGCCTCAGCCGAGCGGCGCACTGAGATCCGCTGGCTCAGCGCCGCTGCTGCTTCCCCACATAGGACGTTGTCAGCAGCGAGATCGTGATGGCCCGTTGTGTCACTGCCTTTGGACCAACCAGGCGCGGAGAATATCCGCATGCTCTTGAAAGGGGATTGCGGATCTGCAAAAGGGCTGCTTCTGGCACGAGGTGGAGCTTATCCGGATTTCCGCTTGAGCGGCGTGGGCGGACATTTATTCGGTCCGCTCAACATTACATTCTGACCCACCACAGGCCTTAAGTATCAGGTAAGCCGAAATCTATAAGCAAGCGGATCACGGTCGCCTTCCGGATGAACAGGGCGGCGTTGTCACATCAACGAGTTTATTTGCTTCTGCTGCCCCTCGCGCGAATACCGGATTGTGGATTATCAATGCTTTAGGCAGGCGAGGCTCACAGCCAAATTGGCCTTTACCTGCTTGATGTGACAACGTCCGTTCGCGAGCTCAAAGCCCGCAATGTCGATGGCCAGCCCTTCGGCATGGGCCAACAGCTTGCCGGCGGCCGCCCCGTTTCGGTTGCGGCACTCGAAGCCTGGTCCGATTTGAATGCTCTTCAACTCAGTGTTCACGCTTCCGGCCAGCGCGGGCACAACCAGATCTCCGACCTAATGGCCAAAGCTGTCGGCAACGCGACAGGTGAGAACGGGCTGAGCGCCAAACCGCACCAGAGTCCGTAGCCGGGACTGCATGATAAGATTGTACAGCGCTGAACCGAAGAGGATGGCCACTCGGCCTCAGAACTGCACTACTCGCGGTTCCGAAGCTCATTGATCGCTGAAACTAGGTCCGACTGATATTTCTCACGCAGGAGGATGACCACGTTCTCTGCCGACCTTCCCCCAATCTTGCCGGCAAAGAAGAGACGCAGTCGGTCTTGCTCTGGTCGACAACTATCCAGAGCTTCCTTAGCAAGGACATCCGGCGGCTGCTGGGATCTCAGCCGAGGCTTCACAAAAGTAGCAGCACAGGCCTGCCAACGATCGTTCAGTGGCTGTGCCTGGCTATAGACTGCGAGCGCATCGAATTCGTCCGCGCCCGCTGACGTGGCGGCGAAGAGCACTAAGGTAAGCAGCCCAGCGGGCATTCCGGTGAGACAGCCTGCCTTCGGGGACCTGGTGTATGGAGAACCGTCCCGGCGATACGGTTCTTCGGAGAGAGCTGTCGCAACAGCCATTCCTAAGCCCCCTTCAGAATGCATCGTCTGCGAAGCAGATTAACGAACCACTGCCTCCCGCGGTGATGCTCAAGCTGGCCTGAAGCGACTGTGGCGCAGAAGTCTTACTGATCGTTAAGAGCCGGTCGGTCTTGAAAGCGGGTCAGCAACGCAACTAACCTCATGATCAGAAAGAGGCATCGGCTGAACGGGTCGAGACAGTCGAGTACCGGCTGAGGCGCTTATCGATCATGCCGTCGATCTTGTCGTAGACCTCTGCCACACTGAGCTGCTGCGTCTTCTTGCCTTTCTTGGCGAAGAACAGCGATTTGTTGGCCTTGGCCGCAGCTGGAAAGGCATCGGGTGCACTCTTCTTTGGCGTGTCATCCACGAGGGCAATGAACTTGCTGGCGCTATCGACCCCGAAGAAGTGGGAGAGATAGAACTCCGACTGACTGAGGTTGCGTCCGAGCCTGCTCTCGATTTGTGCCTTATCACGATTCATCATTTCCGCAGCCATCAACGCCGAGATATAAGGGTTGCGGCGCAGCCCCAGGATATGCTCGCGCATGGTCTGGTCTGGTCGGGCACGGCCGGTTTTCCATTGACAATCTCGATTGCCTTCGCCTCCGCAATGAGGCCGTGCTTGGGCCCGAAAGAGCGAACGGTTTCGAACCAGGTGCTCGTGATGAATTGGAAGAGCCCTTCGGCAGACGAAGTCGTGGCCTTGTTGGCAGGTATGAAGCTCGACTCCTTGTCCGCAAGTGCCATCATGTAGACTGGGTCGGCACCAGTCACTTCAGACGCCCGCAGAACCGTACTGACAATCCAACGCGGCACGCGCATCTCCCCGAAGTCCACAAAGTCTTCGGGCGCAAGCGAAACCTGATCCTCGTCACCTTCCGACCCCGGGGGGACGGTCAAGGGAAGCGAGAGAATAATCTGCCTCTGCAACTCGACATAATCGGTCAGATCCACGGCGCGGCCAACAGTAATGCTCTCCAAAGGATCGGATCCGGCCACGCTCTTGACCGGCGCCGGCCGGACCAAGGAGGCATGATGCTCAATGGCACTCAGCGCCTGGCGGGTGGTCGGACTACTCTTGGCGGCAGGCTCTTCAAGGGGCTGGGCTGCCACAGCGGGCTCGGTTGCGACCACACCCAAGGCCACCGCAAAGGAAGCCGCACAACAAACACTTGCGCTGAGATTCCGCAGGACTGTCCAGTTCCACGCTCTTGAGCTACGCTGCAAAGCGTGGCCGGGCCGAAACCTGAGAACCTCTTCGTCGTTATTTTGGCAGCAAGCCGGTAGCTGGCATGCGTCGTGAGACGCTGTCAGGTCGATTGGCATTCGGAGAATTCCTCCCAGAACTGCACCGCTTCGCCACAACGGCGGCGTGCGGTCTTTTTCGTTCACGTGAGGGGAGTATCTGACCGGTGTGTTTGGCGAGAATGGGTCAGCTTGACATTCGTATAAGGAAAGGTTCCGAGGGGCGGCAATCTGCCGCCTCAGTCAAAATGGGGCCGAAACACGAGCTCGCCCAAACACACGCTAGTGTTCTGTCACTGACGAGTGATTCCGAAATCCGATCCGACGTGCGATCCTGCTCTGATGGGCAAGATCGAACGCATTGAGGTTCCCGCCGCTGATCGAGATCGCTTGGAGAGCTTGGTCGGTGACCGCAACACATCCCAG
>NZ_VOSK01000205.1 GCF_009296175.1 Microvirga tunisiensis
TGCGGATGAAGGGAGTGCATCACGTCCTCCTGCGGTGAGAAGCTCGGCGTCGCAGGCCGTCAAAGCGCCAAGTGTACTCCTCAATGGCGTAACGCACCCGATCCCAACAACGTTCCGCCACCAAACAGATAGTGAACAGGAGGATCTTGAGCCGTCCGAAGCGCTCGGCAAGCGCACCGAACAGCACGGCGCCGATCAGTTGGCCCAGATAACCCATGGAGAGGATGTACCCGGTCTGCTGCGGATCGAGGTTCCACTGGGTCACGAGAAGCGGCATCGCGTAGGCGATGGCGATGACGGTATAGCCGTCAAAGAAGGTCGCGGCTCCGATGATGTTGCGCGTCCAGAAGACCGGCTTGGTGACCGGAAGGCGTTCGATCCGCGCGCTGATGTCAGCCTGTCCGTCGAACGGGCTCCCTGAGCGTTCGACGGCGGTCGCGGCGTTCCCGTGTGGCATGGCGTTCCCTCATGATGTCGTGTCGCATTCCGGCCGTTCTTTTTTTGTTGCCGGGGGCGTGTGCCCTCCGGAGGTTCGGTACGGGGTCAATGAGCAGCAGTGCTTCCATCGACCCCGCTGGGCTGTGAAACCGGGCGGACGCGGTCAGGCCGTCTCGTCCGTCACGCCGTTCCGCAACAGGCCGACACCGGCAATGTCGATCTCGACCACGTCGCCCGGCTTTAGCCAGACGGGCGGCTGCCGCTTCGCCCCCACGCCGCCCGGCGTGCCCGTGGCGATCACGTCGCCTGGTGAGAGCCGCGTGAAGCTCGTGACGTAAGCGATGATCTCCGCCACCGGGAAGATCATGTGTCCCAGCGTCGATGACTGGACGACGTCGCCGTTGAGCCGGGTTTCGATGCTGAGATCGTCCAGTACTCCGACTTCGTCGGGCGTGACGAGCGCCGGCCCGAATGCCCCGGTCGACGGGAAATTCTTTCCCGGCGTGAACTGCTGTGTATGCCACTGCCAGTCGCGGACGCTGCCGTCGTTGAAGCAGGAATAGCCGGCGACGAGGTCCAGGGCCTGCTCGGGCGGGACGCGGAAACCGCCGTGCCCGATGACGACCGCAAGCTCGCCCTCGAAGTCGAGCGAGGTCGAGAACGGGGGCCGAACGATCGGCGCCTCATGGCCGATCAGCGTATCGGCAAACCGCACGAAGAGCGACGGATGGGCGGTCTTGGCGCGGCCCGTTTCCTGGCGGTGCTCCTCGTAGTTATGGCCCACGCAAAGGATCTTGCCGGGGTTCGGGATCACCGGCAGCAGCGTGACCCCGTCGAGCGGAAGTCGCTTGCCCGAAGCGGCGCAGGCCTCGGCGAACTCGGACAGCGCATTTTGCTCTAACACGGTCTTCAGGTCCGCCTGGCGGGATTCCGGATCGACGAGGATCTGGTCGCCCTCCAGCACGCCACAGGCAGTTCGGCCATCATGGACAAAGGAAACGAGACGCATGGCAAATCCCCAAAATGTTCGTGTTCAGGTGCAGATGATCCCGCTCCCGGAGCCCGATGGGCGGCTATCGCTCCCGAAGGATTCCAGGGTGTCGGCGAGATCGGTGATGAAGCGCTCCAGGGCCGCCACCTCGACGCCCGTTTCCGGAAGGCGGAGCAGCCAGGTCCGGAACGGGACCAAGGGTGTGTCCGCCTCCCGCTCCGCCTCTCGGGCATCGAGCAGCGCAACGAGCGCATCGAGTCTCTCGGCGGCGTAGCGACCGCGCATGTAGTCGAGGATGTCGGCCTCCATGTCCCGCGGATTGAGCGCGGGGATCAGGAAGTGCCCCATGCAGGTGCATCCGGCCGGATGCATCGGACGGGACGTCACCGCCCGCCACAGGGAGGCGAGGCGCTGGACCTGCGCCGCGACGTCTGCCGGCTCGCCGTCCCGTTGCGTGGTCATGTTTCCCTCCTCAGCCCGGCGTCATGTCGAGCTGCGGACCGGTGTCATCCGCCGCTTGCGCCGATGCCGCGGGAGCGATGTCGGTGCGGGCGCGCAGTGCCCGGGTCGCCGCCGCGTCCACCGTCCCGTCGCTGTCGATGACCACGCGATAGGTGTCGAGCGCGACCGTCCGGCTGACATACCCCTCGCGCACGTCGCGGGCGACGAGCTGTGGATCACGTTCGGTCGCGCGCCCGAACCCGCCGCCGCCACCGGAGCGCATCATGTAGGCGTCGCCGGCCTTCAGGCGGACGTTGAAGACCTTGGCGTTCGGGAACTCGGTCTCCCACTTCCCGTCCCGGCGCAGGCCGATACCGTTGCCCGCGGCCTCGCCACCGTCCTCCAGCCCCCAGGGCTTGCAGTGCACGCGGTCGATGCGGGTGGTGAGCTGGAACGGCGCCAGCGCCTGCACGACCATCTCGCAGCCGAGGCCGCCGCGGTTGCGACCCGCGCCGCCGCTGTCCTCGCGCAGCACATAACGTTCGACGAGGACGGGGAACTTCGCTTCCAGTTGTTCCGACGGGCTGTTGTGCGTGTCGCCGTCGTTGATGCACACGGTGGCGGAGACGCCGTCCTCCGTGGCCTTGGCCCCCCAGCCGCCGCCAAGCGGGCCGATGCCGACGATGTAGAACTTGCCGTCGGCCGGGTTGATGCCGTGGATGTTGGGAAAGACCAGGTCGGCATGGTGACCGGACGCCACGCGGTCGGGAATGGCCTTCGCCATCGCCTTGAAGATCGTGTCGATCACCGTCATGGGATAGGTCATCCAGACCCGCATCGGCGCCGGCCGCTCGGCGCTGACCACCGTGCCCATCGGCATGATGACCTTCAATGGCCGGAAGCTGCCCTCGTTGACCGGGTAATCCGTCGGTGCCGCCAGGCACTTGAACGCGACCTGAGCACAGGCGATGCCCGTGGTGACACCGGAGTTGTAGAATCCGCGCACCTGACGGCTGACGTCGGACAGGTCGATCGTCATCTCGTCGCCGCGCTTCTCGATCCGCACGCGGATCGGCACGGGCTCGCCGACATCGAGGCCGTCGTCGTCCATGAAGGATTCCGCCTCGTAGACGCCGTCCGGGATGTTGAGGGTGTTGGCGCGGGCAAGCGCCTCCGACTGGTCCATGATGACGCGGAACGAGTCGTGCACCGCCTGCCAGCCGTAGCGCCCGACCAGCTCGAGGTAACGCCGCTCGCCCGTGGTGACCGCCACGATCTGGGCGCGCAGGTCGCCGAGCGCCTTCTCGGGCAGGCGCACGTTCATGGCGATGATGTCGACGAGCTCCTGGTTGACCTCGCCGCCGCGCTGGTACTTCACGATCGGGATCTGGATTCCCTCGGAGTAGATGTCGGTCGTGACCGTGCCGAGGGTGCCACCGACGTCGAGCCAGTGCGCCATGCAGCAGGTGAACCCAATCAACTCGCCCTCATGGAAGACCGGCATTGTGAAGGTGAAGTGATTGAGGTGGCTGCCCGTCGTGTAGGCATCGTTGGTGACCAGGATGTCGCCGGGGTGGATGTTCTCGTAGCCGAAGTGCTTGATCTTCGCGCGGACCGTCTCGGACATGCCGCGGATGAACATCGGCAGGCCGAGCCCGATCGACAGGGTCTCGCCCTCCTTGGTAAACAGGCCGACGGTGAAGTCCAGCGCCTCGTAGATGATGAGGTTGTAGGCGGTCCTCGTCAGGTTGGTCTTCATCTCCTCGGTGACCGCGAGGAGGCCACGGCGGACGATCTCGACCGTGACGGGATCCACCGCCTGGGCGGCGTCGGCTTGGGCAGTCTTGACGTTGACATTCATCGCGCGTCGCTCCCGATTGCAATCAGCAGGTTTCCGGCGGTGTCGACCTCCAGCGTATCGCCGGGGGCCAGAACGGTGGTGGAGGCGCGTTCCTCGATCAGCGCCGGGCCGGCGATGCGGTTGCCGGCCCTCAGGAGGTCGCGCTCGTAGACGGGCGTGTCGAGCAGTTCGCCGAAGTAGACCGGCTTGCGGCGGCTCAGCGCCTCCGGGTCGGGTTCGGCCCCACCCGCGGGAACGGTGTGCCGGGGCGGCTTGCGCATGACGCCCGTCACAGTGGTGCGCAGGCTCACCAGTTCGGCCGGCTCCCCGGGCGCGCTCGTGCCGTAGCGGATGGCGTGCTGGGCGTCGAAGTGCTTCTTGATCGCCTCGCGGTCGCCCTGCTCGAAGAGCTCGCGGGGCAGCTCCACGGTCACGGCGTGCTCCTGCCCAACGTAACGCATGTCCGCGGCGCGCTCCAGGACGACGCTCTCGGGCCGGACCGAAGAACCCTCGACGGCGGCCGTGCCCTCGCCCTCCATCGCGGCGTAGAGGGCCTCGAGCTCCGCGAAGTCGACGGTGGCGAGCCGGCGGAAGCAGGACCGCACGTAGTCGTAGCGCAGGTCACTGAAGAGCATGCCGTAGGCAGAGAAGTAGCCGGGGGAGTAGGGGATCAGTACGCGGCGGATGCCGATCTCCCGCGCGATCGCCGAGGCGTGCAGCGGACCGGCGCCGCCATAGACCGCCATGGTAAAGCCGCCGACGTCGAGACCTCGCTCCGTGGTCACGGCCTTGACGGCGTATGACATCGTGGTGACGGCGATGCGAAGAACTCCGTCCGCCGCGCGAAGCACGTCCATGCCGAGCGGGTCAGCAATCTTCTCCCGCATGGCGCGCTCGGCCGCGGACAGGTCGAGCTGCATCTCGCCGCCTAGGAAGTGATCGGGATCGAGACGGCCCAGGATGAGGTTGGCATCCGTCACCGTGGGTTCGGTGCCGCCGCGACCGTAGCAAACGGGACCGGGCATCGAGCCTGCGCTTTGCGGACCCACGCGCAGGGCGTTGCCCTGCGCCAGCCGCGCGATGCTGCCGCCTCCGGTTCCCACCTCGTGGATATCCGTCATCGGGATCTGGATCGGCAACGCCTGTTCGTAGACGCCGAGCAGGGCACTTCCCGTGGTGAGCGGCTTGCCCTCGTAGATCACGCCGGCCTTCGCCGTCGTGCCGCCCATGTCGAAGGCGATGGCTTCCGTGAGGCCGAGCCCCTCGCAGATCGCCTGGGTGCCGATCACGCCGGCGGCGGGACCGGACTCCAGCATGCGCACGCAGTCGCGCTGCGCGTGCTCGACGGGAAAGAGGCCGCCCGTCGACTGCACGACGAAGAAGGCGCCGCCGAAGCCGTGGCGGTCCAGGTGCTCCGACAGCTCGCCGAGGTAGGTCGCGACACGCGGCCCGACATACGCGTTGGCAGCGACCGTCGAGACGCGCTCGAATTCCCTGTACTCCTGCGACAGCTCATGCGAGGCGGAGACGAAGACGCCGGACAATTCCTCTTCGACGATCTGCTTGACCCTGACCTCGTGCGCCGGGTTGCGGTAGGAGTGCAGCAGCAGGATTGCCACTGCCTCCACGCCCTTGGGCTTGAGGGTGCGCAGGACGGAGCGGAGATGCTCCTCGTCCAACGGCTTGTGCACCGCGCCGCTCGCCAGCAGGCGCTCGTGCACCTCATGCCGCGAGGACCTGTCCACCAGCGGCACGTGCTTGCGGAAAAACAAGTTGTAGGCGTCGGGGCGATTGACGCGGCCGATCTCGTAGATGTCGCGGAAGCCCTCGGTCACCAGGAGTGCCGTCCGGGCGCCCGTGCGCTCGAGCAGCGTGTTGATGGCGATGGTGGAACCGTGAAGGAACAGGTGGGCGTCGCGAAAGGCGACGCCGGCACCGTCCAGGGTGTTCTGGATCCCGTCAACGAGTTTGTCGTGGGTGGAGAGCGCCTTGCCGAAGCGCAACTCGCCGGCGGCCTCGTCGAAGGCGGCGAGGTCAGTGAAGGTGCCGCCGATGTCGACGGCGATGCGCAACCGTGGGAGTTCGGCAGAAGTGGTTTCGAGGGCCATGGACGTGATCTCTCCCTGCAATGATCCTGTTGAGGCGAAATTATTCGGCTTATGAAGTTTGGGCGTTGTCACCCGCTCGGATGCGCGGGGACGCCAGCATCGATCGCGGCACCGTGCATCGCTCCGCTCCCCTGGAGCGTAATGGCGGCATCCTTGGGCCGTCTCCGTCGGATCTCTTTGTTGGAGCACAGTTCCGTGGCCACGGAACCAGGAGGTTCGGCGGCCAGAATTCGCCGGATCTGGCGCTCGCTAAGAACGTGCGGCTTCAGGCTCGTGATATGAAACAGCAACCTTTCGGGCTTGCCTGAATAGTGCTCCGGACACTCGCTGAGCTTGCGATCTCTTGTATGCCACGCTCCGTCGAAATAGCGGGTCCAGGCACGATGCAGTTCCTCGGCGCGCTGCCTCAGCGGGATGTATCTGAGGAAACGTTGCGCCGCCGTGCGGATCAACTCATCGCGCTGGCTCTCGATCATCGTCCTGCGCGGGTCGGCCTCCCCCCGGGCGGGCTTCACTCCGAACGCCTCGGCGAATTCGGTTCCGCTGAGCCATTCATCGACGGCCACCACGAAGTAACGGGCAGCTTCGCCTGATAAGGGTTCGCCAACGGCTGCGTTCTCGCGAATGCGCAGCAGCATCTTGGTAGCACTGACGGCGGTCATGGCAACTCCAGCGATTCCACGTGAGAGAGGCAACTCACCGCCAATCGGCGACTACCGATCAGCGCATGGGAGACAATGCAGGGAGCAAGGTTCTATATCGGAATTCACAGCCCGGGCATTTCAGGTACGCTTGCTCGGGCATATCTGATGTGGTCCCAAAGATTGCGCGGCCTGGGAGCCCTTCATCGGCGCCACCGAGGCCGAAAGCCGCTCAAGGCCAGCGACCAGCTCGGCGGTGGCATGCGTAGCGTGGCGGCGGTAGGCAAAACGGCACCGTTGGCGACCAGCGTTGTCATGGGCGTTCCCTTTTTATCGTTGGCGGAGCGTGAATCCGCTCCGCCGTTTTGTCGTTGTGCCGCGTGCTGGCCTACTACTCCGCGGCAACGGCTGTCGGTCGCCCGATGAGGCCAGCCGAGCGCAGCGCATCGGCGATCTCGACCTCCGCACCTGGCTCAAGCGGCAACAGGGGCGAGCGAACCGTCGCGTGGTCGAGGATGCCCCGCGCAACGAGGCCGTGCTTGAGAGCGACGGTTCCCTCCATGTGCGAACCGCGGTGGTAGACGGTGCGGGTCACCGGCAGCAGCCGGTCATGGATGGCGCGTGCCCTGGCGTAGTCCTTGGCCTTGCCTGCGGCGATGAATTCGATGAGCGGCTCGGGCGCCAGACCGCCGTAGCCCACGAGGGCCCCGTCGACGTCGAACATCGTGTGCAGCAGATACTCGTCGTGACAGGGCAGGATTTGGAGATCGGGACGCTCGCGGCGGATGACCGGAATCTCGGTGTCCCAACGGCGCATGTTGCGCACGCCGTTCTTCATGGCGAAGACACCCGGCTGGGCCGCGATCTCGAGCTGGGTTTCGAGGTTGTAGGTGGCCTTGGTCACGTCCGGGTACTGGAAGAGGATCAGCGGCAGACCGCTCTCCTCGAAGATGGCCTGGTAGCGGTCCTGCGGCGCGCCGTTCTGGTAGCCGAAGCGCAGCCAACCATGCGACGGATAAACGAGCCCAGCCGCTGCCCCGGCCGCAACGGCCCGCTTGGCTTCCAGCGCCGCCACCTTGGTGCCTTCCAGGGTGATGCCGGCAATAACCGGAACCCTGCCGTCGGTCGACTCGACAAAGCTCCGGATCACGGCGGCCTGCTCGTCAGGGGTAAGGAAGGTGCCTTCGCCGGCATGGCCGAGAACGACCAGTCCCTTCACGCCATCAAAGCTGCCGAGCCAGGAGCCCAGGCGCTGGATGGCCGCATGATCGACCTTTCCGTCCCGGGTGAAGGGGGTCACGGGAGCGGGAACGAGACCTCTGAGATCGAGGGATGTCATGTCGGTTTCCTCCAAGTTGCATCATTGGTGGTTGGGTCGGCGCGATTCTCGCGGCGACGCTTGCTTGCACTCAGCACTTCGGCTGCCGGCATCCGGAAAGCGGCTCTCTGGCGGCTTCGTCGATCGGGCCGGTCAACTCATGGGAAAACAGTAGGCGGGATCGTTCTATATCGGAATGCATAGAACTCGTATTTCAGATATACGTACCTGGGTATATCCGGAGACCATGGCCCATGGATTACGCCGCTTGGAAGCTCTTCATCGATGCCGCCGAGCTCGGCAGTCTCAGCAAGGTGGCTCTGGCCTATGGCACAAGCCAGCCGCACATCAGCCGCCGCATCGGTGAGCTGGAGCAGGAGTGCGGCGGGCGCCTGTTCCAGCGCACCGGACGGGGGGTAATGCTAACCGAGCTGGGGCAGCGCATCGCGCCCAAGGTGCGGGGGTGGCTGACCAGCACCGAGCAGCTCCTCAATGACGTTCGCACCTCAGCGGGTACGCCGATCGGCAAGGTCCGGATCGGCAGCCTGCCCTCGACCGCACACCCGCTGGTGACCACTTTGCAGAGACGTCTGGCGGAGCAGTACCCGCTGGTCCAGCTCGCGGTCCGGGAGGGGCAGGGCGCCCAGCTCGAGACTTGGCTCGAGGATGGCAGCGTCGATCTTGCGATCCTGTTGCGGACCAGTCCATCGCCCAAGGACGGCGATACCTACCTCGTCAAGGCCCCGACCCACCTCATGAGTGCGACCGGCGACCTGCTGACGTCTGGGCCGACGGTACCCTTCTTGGCCCTGCATAACCTGCCGCTCGTGCTGTTCTGCCGCCCCAGCTCCTGGCGCGATCACCTCGAGCAGCTCGCGGATGAGCACGGCATCTCGCTCAATGTTGCCCTGGAGGCGGACTCGTTGAGATTGCAGGCGCACATCGTCGCGGAGGGCGGCGTCTACGCGCTGCTGGGGCCCTATGCGATTGCGGGTGCGGCGAAGGACTACCGCCTGCAATCATCCAAGCTGATCGATCCACCCATAACCCGCCACATTGCCTTGGCCATCTCGCGTCATGGCGAGATGACCCTCGCGTGCCGGACCGTGATTCAGGTCATCCGGAAGATCGCGAACTCTGGCGTGGCTGTACCAGCCCCGGATGAAATTTGAACCGTGCTGGAGCTGGGAAATGGTTTGCAGTTACTCGGCTGCCGATGCCGGAGCCAACCTGGAATTTGGATCGAGGGAAGGTCAGCAACTGGCACTCCTGAGACGTACGCGTTTGGTCCGCTTCGGCACTCAAGTGCCGACGTTCGTTAAGCGGCCGGAACATGATATTTTGACCCGCTCCGGAGCTTCCCGGATTAGTTCTCCCATTCGAGTCTACGTTCCATAAGGTACCGTTATCGGAAATTCGCGCCCTCGCGGGACACACGATTGCGGTCCACATAGTACGGTTTCGTACCGCAACTTCCCCGCCATAAAGGCATTAGTTTAGCCATCTTAGGATCAGCGCTGGAAGACGTCATGCCGCGCTTTTTCTTTCACATTTGCAGCAACGGCAACGGTCGGAGTTGTGACGATCTTGGCCTCGATTTCCCCAGTGTGGAGACGGCTTGCAGCGAAGCATTGCGTGCTGCCCAAGGTCTCAAAGGTGCCTTCGCAGCCCGGGGCGAGGATCCGCGGGACCATGCCATCGAGATCGAGAATGAAGCAGGCGAGGTCGTGTTGCACCTGTCGTTTTCCGAGATCTTCGATGACTCAGTCGGCGTAGTTATTCCTCACTCCCGGAAAATCCAGGATCGAGAGGAGGCCTAATTCACTGTTCCATACTGCGGTTTATGCCAAATTCGTGGCTCTCTGTCAGGTGTTTGCTGTTGAGCCTTGGGAGGGGCTTTCCACGACCAGCGACAGCGTGATCCGCCAGACGATCTGTCCGGCCACGTCCTTGACATCGACGGTAAAGTCACGCCGGTCCCCGTCCGGCATTTCGTCCTTCACAATCTCAGGCAGGGTTTTCTTGGCCTCTTCCTTGGCTGCTTCAACGTCTTCCAGATCCAGCCCTTCACGGTCGGGCGTGAAGGCCTTGCCATCATGGATGTCGAAGAAGAAGCGTGGCATACGGGGCTCCGGCGCTGGAGAACATTATCCGTCAACGCCGGGGAGATCGCTTCCTGTTCCATAATGGGCTTACGCGCAATTCGCGGTCGTTTGGGGAACACGCGCACGATCGGATCATTTATGGGCGCCACGTGAGAGCCAATCGTGCCGCCATGTTCGAGCAGGATCAGGAAATCGCCCAGCTTGAGAAGAACCTCATCGAGATCAATCTGCTCGTGTCCCGACAGATGGCCCGTATCGAGCGGTTGGCCGAGAAGAGAGGCGATACAACACAAGCCAAGGCCGTGCTTCGGGGGTTGGAGGAGGTCCTCGAATACTTCCGCGCTCAACAAAGAATGATCCTCGACACTCTCGAGCAAGGGTAAGGACTTTTCAAAAAGGGCATTCTGCGAAATTATTTGATCGCAAGAACCACTTCGGCGGCCTGCTTCGCGCTCTATTCAGGGCTCAACCCAGCCATATCAAGAACGGCATTGCTGAAGGCACGGGCCTGGTAGCCCTCCTCATACATCTCAATAATGCGCTCTCGCTCGCCAGGTGTGAGCCGCCTGGGCCTTCCATCTATTGTGACGGTTTCATATCGCTGCTAAGAGCCTTGCGCCCAGCCGTGCAGGAATTCTTGCATAGCGCAGCGGGTGCTATCGGTCACACAGAGCCAAAGTTGTTTGCATGAAGCTCGTCGCCGGAAATTCCAACCGTCCGCTTGCCGAGGCCATCGCCGCTTATCTCAACGTTCCGCTCGCCAAGGCCCAGGTGAAGCGTTTCGCCGACATGGAAGTGTTCGTGGAAATCCAGGAGAACGTGCGCGGCGAGGATGTCTTCATCATCCAGTCGACATCATTCCCCACGAACGACCACCTGATGGAGCTTCTAATCATCACGGATGCGCTGCGCCGCTCGTCGGCAAAGCGCATTACGGCAGTGGTGCCCTATTTCGGCTATGCCCGCCAGGACCGGAAGTCCGCATCACGCACGCCGATCTCGGCCAAGCTGGTGGCCAACCTCATCACCCATGCGGGCGTCGACCGCGTTCTGACCCTGGACCTCCACGCCGGCCAGATCCAGGGCTTCTTCGATATCCCGACCGACAACCTGTTCGCGGCCCCCACCCTGGCCCGTGACATCAAGGAGCACCTCGACGGCGGCAACCGCATGGTGGTTTCGCCCGACGTGGGCGGCGTGGTGCGCGCCCGCGCGCTCGCCAAGCGCATCGACGCCCAGCTCGCCATCGTCGACAAGCGCCGCGAGCGCCCCGGCGAGTCGGAGGTCATGAACATCATCGGCGACGTGTCCGGCCGCTCCTGCATTCTAGTCGACGACATCGTGGATTCCGGCGGCACCCTGGTGAATGCGGCCGACGCCCTCCTGGCCAAGGGCGCGAAGGAGGTCTACGCCTACATCACCCACGGTGTCCTCTCCGGTGGAGCCGTGGCCCGCATCGCCAGCTCCAAGCTGAAGGAACTGGTCATCACCGATTCCATCATGCCGACGGAAGCCGTGAAGGTGGCCCACAACATCCGCGTCATCAGCATCGCCCCGCTGATGGGCGAGGCGATCGAGCGCACGGCGACGGAAGGCTCGGTGTCGAGCCTGACCTGGCACTGAAGCTTCATTCTAGCGTCTAGAGCCGCAGCCACTCGCATTCCATAAACGGCCTTACCCGAAATTTTCGTAATAGGGGCAAAACCGTTGGCGATCACGCTAAGGAGCAGCGGTCGCTGACCAGATCTGCCAGGCGCGGGACGGCTGGCGCATCAGCAATTCCCAGTCTATCGCCAAGATAGCTCCAGAATGACACT
>NZ_VOSK01000206.1 GCF_009296175.1 Microvirga tunisiensis
GCGATCTGGCGGCCAGCGAGGCTATCAAGGCGACCTTACGGAACACGAACAAGGGTGGGGCCGCATGAAGTCTAATGAGCGCTGACATCGCGGTCGATCTTCCCGCGCGCGAAGGTCATCCCTTTGGGTGCTTTTGTTTTTTCCGTCCTTCGGCGCATCGTCTCCAGATCAGCGGATGCCGATGGAGGGCGCCGTGCCCCACAAGTTCATCACCCAGGCTGATCTTCACCCTGATGATATGGACTTCGGCCGCCTCAGCTTTCTGAGTCATCCATCAACGACGGGCACCAAGCACCCGACGATCCTCGCCGTGAGCGTGCTCCCCAGCAAGGGACACGACTTTCGTTCTCACCCCAACCGGGAAGAGCTGATTCATGTGCTCGCCGGCACGATCGAGGTGTGGGTGGAGCAAAAGACGCGGATCCTTGCCCTGGGACTGCGTGTTCGTGCCTCCTGGGGTCGTGCACGGCGCCTTCAACGCGGGCCAGGACGAGGCCAGGGGTCTGCCGATCCTCGGTCCCTCCGTCGGCGGCATGGGAATTGAGATCGTCGACGGGTCCGGCAAGGCGCCCTGGAGGAATAAGAGAATGGTGCCTTTCACCACACCCAGAATCAATCGGCGCCAGAGAGCCTGTTTCCGGTTCTATAAACGCTCTTCGCGGAAGCAAGCGGTCCTGTACCCGGAACGTTTTCAAAGGGCACCAGGCGGAAGTAAACCAAGTGTCAGCTCTGGCAGCGAATGCTGACGTTCCAGAAGAGCAGGGGAACTACCGTGCCTGACCGAGGCCGTGTCAAAACTCGAACAGGCTCGGCCTTGCCGAACGATTTGTACAAGTTCACGCTCCTGTACCGGGGATTTCCCGGTCTATCGAGGCTTACAGGAAATTAAATTGCTTCACGGAGCGGCCCGATCGCGTTTTGACACAGGCTCGACCCACTCCGGACCTTCTGTGCCCAGCAATGGCATTGGCCCAAGCTGCGGTTCTGTCCCTGCGACGGACTATGGTCATCTGCTCCCGGCTCTTCAGGGCACGCAAAGAAACTCCCCCGCCAGTGCCAGCGAGGGAGCCTCGGAGATGATACGCAACAGTCTCAGAAGGAAGAAGACTTCAGTTCCAGGAGCGGATCCTCATCAGATCCATGCTCTGGATAGCCCGCTTTAGGAGCGCTCCCTATCATCTAAGTTAAACGTCGCAGGACATTCAGCGCAGATCGGATCTTTGGCCTCTTCTCAAAAAGAGCCGGGTCGCTGTTGTTCAGCCGTGAACGCCCGTCAAGAAAACCCGAGGCTCGGTCACATAAGTTAATGCCAGAAATCAGTGTCCAAGTAAAAGTTAACAATCCTTTAACGCCAGTGTGCCTCGCCTCAGCATGCCAACTCAGGAGGCACGGTGATGAATAGCCTCGGATCCTCATCCATGCTGGCCCGCGAGCGCAAGCATCGCATCCTCGTTGTCGAGGACGAGGCGATGATCAGCATGTTGCTGGAGGACATGGTTCTGGACTGCGGCGGTGAACTCGTGGGGCCGGTCGCCAGGTTCGATGATGCCCTCGCGCTTGCCCATAAAGCGGAGTTCGGGGTTGCCGTTCTCGACCTCAACCTGAATGGCACCCTCAGCTATCCCATCGCCGAAGTGATCCGCGAGCGCGGCATTCCTGTGATCTTTGCAACAGGCTATGGCGCCGATGGAGTGCCGGACAGGTTCAGAGACTGTCCGACCCTGCAAAAGCCCTTCAGCCAGCAAGACTTTGCTGAAGCCGTCGCGGCTGCGTGCCGCGAGCAAGCCGCCAGTCATTGTGGTTCGTGAACAATTGACGAAGGAGCAGGTCGTTCGGACCTATCTCCGCCAACTCGTCCCAATTCTCACTGGATCAATGATCCGGTGATCGAGGCCAAGGGAGCCGATCATGTCTGACACAGTGTCTGCCGCAGCCATCGCCACCAGCCGAGATGAGAAGATCCGGGAGCGGGCGTACGAGATCTGGGAGAGTGAGGGCCGCACCGGCAATCCTGAGGACCACTGGTTCAGGGCGCAGCAGGAGCTCGATGATCAGGGGCAGGAGCGCTCGGATGCGACGGTGGAAGATGCTCCGCCGGCGGCTGCGGCCGAGGCTAGCTCTGCTGCGACCGGCGAGGTTCCGGACCAGCGCTTGGCCGAATAGATGATCAGGAGCATACGGAAGCCTGACCGCACTTTCCGTTGCGGTAGGGAGTGCTCTCCTGTCCCCGTGTCATCGGGGATCGTTATCTCAGGTTAATGGCAGCACGCCTTCGGTGCTCTAAAGCCGGGGTGTCCTCCGCACGCAACAAGTCTGGAGGGCAGCTTGGCTGGGTCTGGAGAAGCGAGCGTGTCCACAAACAACCCCAACAACAGCACTGTTCTAGATGAGCCGGACGCGCTTGAGGACCTCCTGAACGTCACCGGCGATCCTGGCCCGGAGCCAACCCTACCGCCTCATGTCGCGACTTTCTGGGTGAGCAGCTCCAGGCCTTCTATTCCCACCTGATGAGCGAGCCGGTTCCCGACCGCTTCGTTCAGCTTCTGGCGCAACTGGATGGATCCGAAAGCGGCCGCGATGGCGAGTGAAGATCCTGCCCGGCAGGCGATGCTGAAGGCTATTCCGCACCTGCGTGCCTTTGCCATCTCGCTGACCGGCAACAGCACCTATGCCGATGACCTCGTGCAGGCGGCGCTGCTGCGGGGGCTTGAGAACCTCGACAAGTTCCAGCCCGGCACGAGCATGCAGGCGTGGCTTTTCACCATCCTGCGCAACCAGTTCTACACCGAGGTCCGCCAGCGCTGCAGGGAGGTGGCGGACCCGGACGGCGTGATGGTCGGCAACCTTGCAACCATGCCGGAGCAGGGCGCGCGCTTGGATTTCAACGACATGCAGTCTGCCCTTGCTCGGCTCAGCGGCGAGCAGCGCGAGGCGCTCCTGCTGGTTGGAGCGGAGGGAGTGTCCTACGAGGAGGCGGCCAGGATCTGTGGTACGACCCTTGGCACGATCAAAAGTCGGATCAGCCGAGCGCGCACGCGACTTGCAGAGTTGCTGGATCTTGAGCCGGAGGAAGATCTTGGGCCCGACCGTCTGGTCAAAGCCACCTTGTTCCTGCAGGCCTCCACGTGAAGACTGTGTGCCTGCGGACGTACACGGTTACCACGTCATCCGGAGGGGGCTGAGGGTCGTTCTGGAACTGCGCCGCACCATGCGTTTGGCGACCGACACATGAGAATGAACCACTCCGGGAACTGATCATTGATCCGGTAATCGACGCACAGGGAGCCGATCATGTCTGACACATTGTCTACGGCGGCAATCGCCATCAGCCAGGACGAGACGATCCGGCAACGGGCTTACGCGATCTGGGAGCATGAGGGCCGCACCGGCAATCCAGAAGACCACTGGTTCAGGGCGCAACAGGAACTTGTTGAACAGGGTCAGGAGCGTTCTGCCGTGACAGTCGAGGATGCTCCGCCGGCCGCTGCAGTCGAAGCCAACTCCGCTGCGACCAGCGAGATCCCTGACGAAACGTAGGCTGGATAGGCTGTTCTTCGCGCCCATGGTCCCAGGGAATGCTCACCTGTCCATGGTACTCAGATCTGGGCGGGATAATTCTCCAGTCCGGGAAGTGTCCCTAACGGCTTGGAACGTTCGCGAACGCGTAGGGTCTGGTGAGGCTCATCGGGCAACCAGCGCGCGTTAAGAGAAAAATTCCAAAGGGCAAAGCCAGACTTGCCTCAACTTCCGTACCGTTCCCGTCTTTGCTGGTCCTCCCGCCGCATCCGCTCCCTGACACCACCATCCACCGTCGTGCCGGAGCGCATCGGCTGGTGCAAAGTTCCGGATGTCGGAGGAGCCGGTGGAGCCGTCTCGATCTGCACCCTGTGAGAAACGTCTCCCGCGATGCGCTCGGTGAGGGCAGGAAAGAGCCGGTGGGCCGTGACGGCGCCCTGCGCCTTCCAGCCAACGGCGACCTCCTTCGTCGGGTGGATCGAAGCCCAGACGATGGTATCAACGACCGTCTGCGGATCATCCAGCAGGATCATGCGCGGTGTGCCACCGCTATAGTTGGCCACATGCTGGAAGAACGGGGTGTCGGCGGCCCAGGGCATCACTGTCACCACCTTGATGTCAGGCTGATTGTTGAGCCGCAGCTCCTGGTTAAGGGCGGCTCCGAGCCCGTTCACAGCATGTTTTGAGGCGGAGTAGATCGCTTGGTAGGCCAGAGGCACCTCGCCCTCGACCGAGGAGATGTTGACAATCGTGCCATAGCCCTGCTGGCGGAACAGCCGCATAGCGGTGTGGCTGCCATAGATAACTCCTTTAAGGTTGACGTCAATCACCCGATCGTAATCCCTGAGCGGCACGTCTTCGAAGCGCCCGATCGCTCCCACGCCAGCATTGTTGATCCACACGTCGATGCGACCGAACCGCTCAACCGCAGCCTTGGCAAGCCGGTCGATATCGTCGGACCGGCTGACATCCGTGGTGACGACCAGCGGGGTTCCGCCTGCCGCACGGACCTCGGCTGCAACCTGCTTGAGAACGTCAGTCCGGCGGGCGGCAAGGATGACATTAGACCCTTGGCTCGCCAGCTTCAGGGCCACGCCGCGGCCAAACCCGCTGGAGGCGCCGGTGACCACATAGGTACGGCCGACGAGCCACTGGCGTTCGCTCTGCATGAGCTGGGACGGGGCCGCGCATCCTGCCAGAGATACGCCGAGCATCAGCATCGCTAAGATTGCTAGAAGCGTCTCTCGCCGGATCATGGCCGCTCCACTTCATCACGCCGCGATGCATGGCTCATGCCAGCTGGTCGCCTTGTGGCACGACCATGACGCAGTCAGGCACCCCAGAAGAGTCAACGGTAAAGCATGCATGCCTGTTGCGGCAAGCTTCACGTGCAAAGCGCCGTGGAGTGTAGGGGACCCGACACACGATCGCCAGAGTTCCCAATCGCGTAGGGAGAAGCAAGGTCGAGCCTAAGGAGACCGCAGATGCTAAAAGTGATGTTCGTTCTCACGGTTCTGAGCCAGCACAACAGCACAGCGCCGGTGGTAATTTCACAGCACAGTACGGTCGAGGCATGTGAAAGGGCTTTTCAGAGCTTCGAGGCACAGATAGCACGCAATACGACCTCTTCCGGGTTCTCCTCCACGACGGTACGAACTCACGCGTGCAGCGAAACGGAAGTGTGGGTTTCAGGAAAAGAGTAGATAGGAACATGCCTTGCCAGAATGCGCTTCCTGATAGTGCCAGCTTGGCAATATCCCGGAACTGCTGTGCTGTACAGTTTCCTACTAGCAGATAAGTCACTCGCGCTCGGCACGCATAACGATGAAATTCCAAATGAATTTTTCCGCGCGCTCGACACAATCTGCAAGGTGATTTGCCCAGAGCCTTCGTTGGTCAAGCACCTGGCTAAAAGGTCGAAACAGCGAGCTTTAACTACTTCTGCGTCCCGGGAGAATTGAGATGTTTAGAGGATGGAAAAACGCAGGCTAAAAACGAAGATCTTTGAGCAAATACCAATCTCATTGGGGAACCAGTCGGCTTTGTTAGTATTACCCAAACATGCGGACCCATCAGTGTCCCCGCGTTCCCCTTGTGCAGATGGGTCCAAGACTTACGAGTGACAGATTGCTCGACCCGGCACTTGAAAGAGCAGCCGGGTTCTTTTTAGCTCAATTACTCCCATTCCATCTTCAATGGCGACATCAGACGATTTCAACTGTCCAGCCCCGCCACACGCAAGATAAACAAAGGGTAATAATTCGTGTTCCGCTTCCTGGAACGCCTCACAAACTTTGCGGTTGATTGCCGTGCTCGAGCAAGAGAGCGGATTGACAGGAAACGCCTCATGGCACCTGCTGCGGATGAGGATTGGTCCGTGGGCCAGATTGTTGTCGTTCCCCATGCGTGGCGAGACGACAGCCTTTGGAAGGACATCCAATCAGAAACACACGACCGGGTTAGGGCGAACTTGCAAGCGATTTATGCCGGATTACTCCAGCAACCGCTATCTTCTCCGCTGATGAATCTGGCCTGTGCGATCTAGACGCGCCTGGAAACACCGCAGCACATTGGTTGAGGAGCGTAGCTGCGGGATCAACATGCACCAGCTCTCCCGGCAAGGGTCAGCCTCATATCTTTCGGCTAAGGAAGCGCGATCCCGCGAGAGCAAAGCGCCAGGGCATGTCAGTGGCGCGGGTGATCCCGATCCGCATTCCTGTGGTGATCTCAACCGGGCTCTTTCGGCTGAAGAGCTGAAAGGGTACTTGGTCCAGCGGCAGCTCATTGTGCGTGATGGTCACGCCAAGAGCTTGGCACAGGCGACCGGGGCCTGAGCAGAGGAGGCGAAGATCGTCGACGTGACGTCGCGCCTTCATGATCTCGATACCTGTGGTTGGCTCAAGAGCTCTGACCAGCACCGCGCTGCCCGGCAAACAGACGAAGTTCAGGCACCAGTGCATGCCATACGACCGGTACACGTAAGCGTTGCCCGCGGGACCGAACATGGCTGCGTTCCTCGGCGTCAGGCCACGAAAGCTGTGGGAGGCCGGATCGTCGCTGGTGTAGGCCTCAGTCTCGACGATCCGACCTCCGATCTTGTCAACAATCAGGATGGTTCCGATGAGCTCGCGGGCGACCACTACCGCATCGCGCGCGAAGAAGGACTGGGGCAGCGTTGTTGCCATGCACCCGTCAGCGTCACCTCCTAAGCGGCGGCAGGATTGATCGCATCCTCGGCCAACTCAGAAAGGATCTGGTCCGTGTTCTCTTCCTCGATCAAAGTCTCCTGGATGAGCCCCTCGGCCTCTGTGAGGCCAAGCTGCTTGGCCCATGCCAGCAGGGTGCCATAGCGGGTAATTTCGTAATGCTCCACCTCTTGGGCGGCGGCAATCAGCCCGGCGTCGAGAGCCTCGCCGCCGCTGAACTCCTGCAGGATTTCTTGCCCTTCCTCGATGATGCCCTGAATGGCCTTGCACTCAACACCCGCAGGCTTTTCTCCGAGCAGTTGAAATACCTGCTCCAAGCGCTTCACCTGCCCCTCGGTTTCTTTCAGGTGGACGGCAAATGCGCCCTTGAGCTCCTCAGCCTGCGCAGCCTCTGCCATTTGCGGCAGGGCTTTGAGAATGGCATTCTCGGCGAAGTAGGTATCCTTGAGCTGGTGCAGGAAGAGCGCTTTCAGATCCTTGTCGGCCATGGTCGGTCTCCTGGTCAGATGGTGCAGCGATACCGACAATCCGTCAGGCACCTCGGTGTTCCGCCCAGTTCGCTGGCGTAGGGCGGGCAACGCCCATGAGGCTTCTGCGTTAGATCGAGCAGCCAACACGCAGGAGGACCATGATGGCATTTGATTACCGCTCCGAGCTGAAGCGGCCTCTGTCTCTGGCATTGGCCGGAGTTGCCGTCCTGGGATGGCTTCTGGCACTCAGCCTTGGGCTCTCCTCCTCTGACCAACTGCAGCAAGCTCAAGCGGAAACAACGCGGCTGCAGCAGGCTGAAGCCACCCTGCGCCGCCAGGTTGATGAGCAGCAGCGCACCGGAGGAACTCTGGCGGACTTGCAGGCCAGGGTAGCTGGTGCGGAGCAGCAGTTAGCCCAGGTCACACAGGCGCACGAGCAGGCGCGGACCCAGCTTGCAACCCTGCAACAAACCACCCAGACATCCCAGCAGCAGCTCACGCAGACAGCTCAGTCGCGCGACCAGCTTCAGGCGCAGCTCGGGACCCTGCAGCAGTCGCTCCAGACCACCCAGCAACAGCTCGCCCAGATCACGCAAGCGCGTGAGCAAGCTCAGGCGCAGCTCACCGCCACGCTGCAGGACCTGCAGGCGCAACAACAGCAGCTGACGCAGCTCACCCAGACGCGCACCGAGGTTCAGTCTCAGACCTCCGCGGCGCAGCAGGCCCTGCAGGCGAATGAGCAACGGGCCGCCGAGCTGAACCGCAACGTCACGGCCCTGTCGCAACGTTTGTCGGAAACCCAGAACCAGCTGCCGCAGGCGGAGCAACGGCTGGCTGCGGTGAAGGAGGAGCTTGTGACAAGCGAACAAACTGGCATGGCACGCAAACAGGAGTTAGCGGATCTGAGCCGTCAGATGGAGGAGGCCCGCCGTGAGGTGACAATGGCCCGCGAGTCGGTAGCCCAAGCTACTCAGGAGCTGTCCTCTCGGAGAGCAGAGCTCACGCAGGTTGAGCAACGCCTCCAGCAGGTGCGTGACGCGCATGCATCCAGTCAGACGGATCTTGCCAGCCTTCGTTCGGAGCGGGAGCGCCTGACGAGGGAGCAGGCTGAACTCCAGAGCCAGGCAACCCAGCAACGGTCTGAGCTTCAGGCCCAGCTCGCAAGGGCAACGGACGACCTGGCCGCCCGCAATCGAGAGGTTGCAGAGCTGGAGGGGCGGCTTCAGACCACCCGTCAGGAGCTTGCTGATGCTCAGGGCCAATTGGCCGGAGCAAGGCAGCAGCTTGCAGCGCCACCCCCTGCTCAGGGTACATCTGGAGCTGGTGCTCCAACCGATGCAGCTCCCATGTCACCCGAAGCACCTCAGTAATAAGCCTGCTTGTTCCGGTCTGCTGGTGCTTCAGTACCCGACATAAAGCCAGACGTGAACAAACTCCACGCAAAGGAGCGGTGCTTGACGCAGAAGCGTAGCTTTGTACTGAGAGCGCCGCATGGACAGCAACTGACGAGGCCGGGGGCAACCCGGGCCTCGTCGTGCATGAAGGCCAGGAAACGGCGCGGTATTCACGACGCTTCACCTGCGAGCCAGGAGCAGTCAGCGTCCCTTTCGGAAAGTACCGGAATGGATCAGTTCGCCCGCCCTTGCCACATCGCACGATCCGGCGGCTCCTCAGCAAGGATCGACAGGCATTGCTGATCTGCTGGGGGTAGCTTGCGTCGGCATGGATCCGAGGGATGAAGCGACTGAATGAACGCCCACTGTTCCCATAGGATGAAGACAGGCACTGGCTGATCCACGGGAACCGCACAGAACAGCTCGGGCTTGGTTTTGTGCTGGAAAACGTTGTATGTGCACCCGGATGTCGCCAGCCATTCGCAGGCAGGCTGCGTGCGCACCTCGGCATTCATGCGGGATGGTACGGTCATTCAGGGCTACCAATCTGCTGGGTCTGAAACGCAAGAGCCCCATCGAAGGAGGACATCCCGACAGGGCTCAAGCGGGGCAAGGAGCTGACAACCTGCCCACCACACCTTTGTACCTGAGACAGCGTGGTGCCTCGCTAACCTATGAGAAGCCTGGCCGTAATTTCTGACACGGTGGTCTGGCTGGGAGAGCATAAGGCTCAGTGGGGCAGCCCTGCTGCCTTCATCTGTCACCATTGATGCGCCAATAGCCGTGTCGCGTCTCGGTACCCATTTCTCAGTGACTGCCCCTGGGATCCTTATCCTCCATCAACTTGACAGTACCATCTGAGCAGCCCGCTCTTCAGCATCACGCCTCTCGCCCGACAGGGTCATTCCAGCAGAGCAAGCTCCCCTACAATACTATTCAAGCGCGACTATTCAAGCGCGCTCTAGGACAATTTGCCATAACGGATAATCTTCTCAGGCTCGATCATCGCTGATAAGGTTATGGGTGGGGGGTACGACAATGAAAATCTACGAGCTTGAGAAGCAGCGAAAGCTGGATGGCCTTCAGGCCCAGCGGGCGCGGCATGAAAAGGCAATCGGCATTACCCTAATGATCGTCCTGATCTTAGCTGGACTGGCCGTTGCTTGGTTCATGAGTCATCTCTTGGGTCAGTCGCTATAAGCAACCAATAACTCTGCAGGGGCCTACCATGAACTTCCATGCTCACGAGCTTAACCTCGCGCGCCTGTGTAACGAGACACTCAACCAACCTCTGAGCGAGGCTGAGCGCGAAGGCATGATCGCCGCCGCCGCCTGCAAAGTGGAGGAGCTGTTCGACATCCTGCGCATCGACCACCGGAACGATCACAACACCCGCGAGACGCCACAGCGGGTGGCCAAGATGTACGTCGAGGAGATCCTGGGGGGCCGCTACACGGCTCCACCCAAGATCACCGAGTTCGACAACGCCCAAGCCTATGATCAGCTCATCGTCACGGGTCCGATTGAGGTGCGCTCCATGTGTGCGCATCACATGATGCCAATCTATGGGGCGGCTTACATCGGCATCCTGCCAGCGGCTGACGGCAAGATCATCGGCCTATCCAAGTACGACCGGATTGTGGAGTACTTCGCTTCCCGCCTGCGGATCCAGGAGGAGCTCGTCAAGCAGATCGGTCAGTACATCATGGATATGACTTCACCCCGTGGGCTGGCGGTGCGCATCAGCGCGGTGCACATGTGCAAGACCCAGCGCGGCGTGCGCGCCAGTCACCGCAGCCGCATGGTCAACACCTATTGCTGGGGCGACATGGCCCAGGATGCTGAGCTCAAGCGCGAGTTCCTGGAGGAATGCACCGCCCTGGATCGGGCCTGATCAGCGTCGGCCTGCCGCACCTGAGTGGCTGAGCCCGTTCCTCTTCCGTAAGACCTCTCGATCATGCGCTCGCCTTGGGATCGCCTCCGTCACGCCATCAGCTTTGAGCTCGGCGGCCTTGCTCTGATCTCGCCACTCGGCGCGTGGGCCTTCAGCATGCCGGTGGCGGATATCACCGTGGTGAGGATGGCCTGTGCGGTCATCGCAACCCTGTGGACATATCTCTATAATTTAGCATTCGATGCCATTCTGCAGCGCATCACCGGCGGAATTGGCAAAAGCATCCCTGTTCGGGTTCTGCACGCTGTCCTGTTTGAGGTCGGGCTGTTGGCCATGCTGACGCCGCTCATGGCCTGGTATCTCGGCATCAGCCTGGTCCACGCCTTTGTCATGGATATCGCGTTCGCCCTCGTCTTCGTCGCCTACACATTCGTGTTCAATTGGGCCTATGATCGAGTTTTTCCTAGACCTGCATCGCAACAATCGACGAGCCCACAGTCAGGTTCTTCAAGAAATGCGCCAGATTGGATTGCAGGATAGATGAGGGGATGGCCCGCCTGAGATGGCATGACCGAGGTCACGCCATCGGACAAGGCGCTAGGCCGCGAGGCTGCTGCTGATGGCCGCTTCGCCGCGATAGATGCAGCCTTCCGACGAACCGGGCATGCCGCGCTTGAGTTCGACCTCTTCAAGGTTGGGAAACCGAGCCTTCACGAGCCTCCAGATATACGTGGTGACGTTCTCCAGCGAGGCGATGCCGATCTCAGGGTTGAGGTCCAGGTTGCCATGGTCCAGGCCCGATCCGTGCTCGCCTTTGATTTCCTTGATGTAATTCTCGACGTCATAGAGATTGACCGGCCAGCCATAGACCTCGTCGACGGCGCCGCCGAAAGTGAGCTTGACGATGAAGGTGTGCCCGTGCAGCCCGGAATAGGGAGCCACCGAGTGCGCAGCCTCGAACGTAAACTCGCAATATGTCTTCATTCACCTTGCTCCCGTCACCGGTTCTTTTTCTGATCGATTAGAAGGATTGCCATCCAGCTATCCGAATTTTCCTACCATGACTGGATCTTGCAGCAAAGGTGACAGACCATAGGGATGGGTGCTCCCGCTACACTCCAAATCGCCACCTGTGAGTTAGGCTGACGGTGCCGATAACAGCGCGTCGAG
>NZ_VOSK01000207.1 GCF_009296175.1 Microvirga tunisiensis
TCCCTGAAGCGGTGTACTCACCAAAGCATAGACATGGTCGATGTTCTCATTCGATCGCCCCGAAGGACGATCCGCAAGGACACCGCCGCCTACGCTTCTCTTCTCTCTTCACTTGTCAAAGAACAGGTGCCTCGTCCGGGACGAAGACAAACCTCGCATCAGCTTGCTGCTCAAAGGCACTAGCTTCTGGAGGCTTCGGCAACCGGTCCGTGAGAACCGCGCCGCCGATGAAGCTTATTTAGACCAACCTGCCGCCTATGTCAACACCTCTCAGAAATTCTTAGCGGATTTTCTGAGAGGATTTGTTAACTATACCAAGTATAATTGAGTACAGCGAAAGCAATAACGCTCACAGAAATGATACCATTTCTGCGTTGACGCTGGTCGAACAGTCCGAAGACCTTCGACCTGTGTGCGGATTGTCGCCAGAGGAGCAGGTGAACACTTCGAATGCACTTCGAACCTTCGTCGCTCATGGATTACGCCAGACACATGGAGCTTCGCCCTCAGAACCCGCACTCGGGCCGGCCAGGCCTCGAACTGCGCGTGTCTGAAGGCGCAACATCGCTCCCGCGCAAGGGCTCAGGAACTGATGGTTACCGTGTCTAGAAAAAGGCGCCCACCTGCTGTCGCAGCGGCGCGGGGAGGGGACACATAAGCGATCTCCAGGCGAATGCAAGGGAGATTCATCATGCGTCCACACAGCCTCATGCAGCCAGATCCTGTCGAGCTGATCGATCAAAGACACCGGAGAAATCAGAGGAGGCTTTCAGACCTACCTAACCGGCAGCGCCTACAAACGAGATATAGTTACCGCTATTGAGAATACAAGGGGTAAAACGACCGACGGTTCACCCAGATTGCCATCGGGCTGCCTTCCGCTGGTCTCGCTCAGGTCAGCGCGCCACAAACACGACCTCCGGGCGCTAGTGTTGTGACTCTAACGCTTGTTTCGCACGGGCGACCTTCTCCAGGATAGCTGAGGCCGAGGCGGTCCAGACAAAGGGTCGAGGGTCGGCATTGTGGTGCTCCAGGTAGTCTATGATCGCGCTTTCCAGATCGGGCACGCTCGTGAAGGCGCCCCGCCGGATGCGCTCCTGGGTGATCAGGGCAAAAAAGCGCTCGACCAGGTTGAGCCACGAAGCCGAAGCCGGGGTGAAGTGAAGATGAAAGCGCGGATGCTTTGCCAGCCAAGCCTTCACCTTGGGGTGCTTGTGGGTGGCGTAGTTGTCCACGATCAGGTGCAGGTCGAGGCGCTTGTCGGTGTTGCGATGAATGACACGCAGGAAGCGCAGAAACTCCTGATGGCGATGGCGCTTCATGCAGGTGCCCAGCACCGTGCCGGTCGCCACATCGAGAGCGGCAAACAGGGTCGTGGTGCCATGTCGTTTATAGTCGTGGGTCATGGTGCCGGCACGGCCCTTCTTGAGCGGCAGGCCCGGCTGGGTGCGGTCGAGCGCCTGGATCTGAGACTTTTCATCAACCGCGAGTACCAGGGCTTTGTCCGGCGGATCGAGATACAGGCCGACCACATCCTGGACCTTCTCGACAAAGGGCCTGTCGGTGGACAGCTTGAAGGTCTTGACCAAGTGCGGCTTGAGGCCGTGGGCGTGCCAGATCCGCTGCACGCTGGTGTGGGACAGGCCTGTGACAGCGGCCATCGAGCGCACGCTCCACTGCGTCGCTCGCGGCGGCTTCTCATGCAGGGTCATGTCGACAACCCGCTGGATCACCGCTGCCGTCAGGGGCTTGCGCCCTGGCGGGCGGGTGGCGTCCTTGAGAAGCCCGTCGACGCCCGCCTGCGCATAGCGGCGGCGCCAGCGCCGTACCGTCAGAGTGCTCGTGCCGACGCGAGTTGCCACCTCGGTGGCGCGCAAGCCCTCGTCCGTCAGCAGAACGATCCGAGCCCGCCAGACAACCTTCTGGGGCGTGTTTCGGTCGCGGACCAGGGTCTCCAGGCGATCCCGATCGGCGGCGGGAACCTCAATGCGTTCGATCTTGCCCATCAGAGCAGCATCGCACGTCAGACCAGATTTCGGAATCACCCGTCAGAGACACAACACTAGGAGCACCAGCTCGACGCCTCGGACGTCGGGGCGCCGCAGCCCAATATTAGGATCTGCCGTTGGACGGAGGGCACGGTTCGAGACGAGCAGCGTTGACACTGTCTTTCCCGGCAGGAACGCTAGGTTATGGCACGCAAGCGAATCCAAGAGACCGCCGACATCCTCCAGGACGCGATCCGCAGGCTGGCCCCGTCGCGGCGCGACGTCGATACCGAGGGCCTCCGGCGCTACCTGGGCCTGCCCGAGCACGACGGGTTCGTCGACGACGGCCGGGTGGCCGCCGCGCTCACCGAGATGCGAGGCCTCAAAGAATGGGCTGCAAAGGGGGCCGGGGAGCTCGCCAAGGCAGCCCCGTCCCTGCGCTGGTCCGAGGGCGAGAATGGCACCGTCGCGTGGTCCGTGCGGGTCTGCCTGCCGCTCCTCGACGACGGGCGCATGGAGCTACGCCTCATGCTGCCACCCACGCCGCAGATGCTGGAGATCCTGCATGGGATGGCGGTCGGCAACGACCCGCGCCATCGCCTCGACGAGTTCAAGGCCGAGGTCAACCGCGTCGAGCGGGAGACGGGGAAGTCCATGCACCGGGTGGTCAACCGGCTGCGCGAGGACGTGCGCGCGGACCTCGCCGAGGACGGCTCAGACGCCGCAACCTACGCCGAGCACATGGACCATGCTCTTCGCTCGCGCCAGTACGGGTTCTCCCCGGACCTGGTCCGGACCTTGCCCGGCAAGTTCAAGGAGCTCCGGGCCCGCGCGAAGAAGCTCGCCCGCCACGACGCCGGCATCCGGAACCTGCGCGAGAGGGTCGGCTTCGGCACCTACATCGACAAGTTCCGCGCCGCGCGCGGCATGGCCCGTCACATCGTCTTCCACATGGGTCCCACCAACTCAGGCAAGACCCACGCCGCCATGGAGAGGCTCGCGGCGGCCGGCAAGGGCGCCTACCTGGCCCCGCTGCGGCTCCTGGCCCTGGAAAACTACGAGGCCCTGCGCGACCGCGGCCTCAACGCCGGCATGGTCACCGGCGAGGAGGTCTTCGGCAACAAGGGCGCCACCCACGTCTCGCGCACCATCGAGACCGCGGATCTGCAGCACACGGTCGACGTGGCGGTGATCGACGAGATCCAGATGATCTCTGACCCGGACCGCGGCTGGGCCTGGACCAACGCGCTCTTCGGCATCCCGGCCAAGACCCTGATCCTGGCCGGCTCCGACGATGCTCTCCCCTACGTACGCCGGGCCGCCGAGGCTGCCAACGAGAGCCTGGAGGTGGTCGCCTTCGAGCGCAAGACGCCGCTCGTCCTGCTCGACAAGCCGGTCCCCCTGGAGGAGGTGAAGGCCGGCGACGCCGTTGTGGCCTTCTCGCGCCAGGCGGTGCACGAGCAGCGCGAGGTCCTCGTCGGCCTGGGGCACACCGTGGCCACCATCTACGGCGCGCTTTCCCCCGAGGTGCGCCGCGCCGAGGCCGAGCGCTTCCGCACCGGCGAGGCCGACGTGCTCGTCACCACCGACGCCATCGGCATGGGCCTCAACCTGGGCCCCCTGCAGCGGGTCGTGTTCTCCGCCCTGCGCAAGTACGATGGCAAGGAGGATCGCCCGCTCACCAACCCCGAGATACGCCAGATCGCCGGGCGCGCCGGCCGCTTCGGCCACCACGACGTCGGCTACGTAGCCGCCACTACGGAGGAGGGCATCGATCCGATCCGCAAGGCGCTCGCCGGCGCCCCGGCGGCGCCTGCCGCGGATTCGCGCTTCTACGCCCGCCCAGACCTCGTAGCGATCAGTGCGGCGGCCTCGGAGCTGCGCACCGAGAGCCTGCACGAGGTGCTTACGCACTTCGCCCAGGCCGCCTTCTATGAGGGCTCGCCGTTCCAGCCTTCCGACATGGACGCCATGTTGCAGGCCGCGGAGATGGTCGACCGCACCAGGCTGAACCTGGCGCAGAGGTTCGCCCTGTCGATGGCGCCCATCGACCAGCGCGACGAGCTCTCGTTCCAGGTGCTCAAGGGATGGACGGAGATGCTGGCCTCGGGCTCCGGCGTGCCGGCGCTACGCGGCAACCCCTTGGCTGAGCTCGACCACCAGGAGCGCACGGTGCGACTCGCGGGGGCCTACCTGTGGCTGTCGCGCCGCTTCCCGGACGCTTTCGACGACGCGGACCGGATGCGGCAGGTGCGGGCGCGGGCCAACGAGGCCATCGAGCGCCATTTGCAGGAGACCGCCACGAAGCGGCTGACCAAGCGCATGACCGTCGCGCATAGGGGCTAGAGCAACGGGCTTTGGTGCACAATTCGGACGTGGGATGCGTTCATCCCCTGGCGCTGGAGCTCAGGTGATGCGCTGGGACACGGGCATGCCAAGCTGGGTCATGATGTTGATGACCTTGCAGCCAGCGGCAGCTTCGGACTTCTGTGTTGACAGAGTCCGGGCGTGGAGGCGGCGGCCGATCAGGGTCTTGTAGCGCATCATTGCCACCTCGCCCAAGGACCGCCAGCCGTAGTTGACCATCTTTTGCCAGCCGAGCCGACCACGCGCTTGGATCGTCTGGAGGTGCCGGTCTCGCTGGGTGGGCGCCGTCTCGGCATTGTCACTTGGCACTGCCGTTGAGCGCGGTGGGACAATCACGGCCACAGCAGGATCCCGCTCGGCGATGGTACGGTAGACGGGTTCGCCATCGTACGCACCATCAGCCGTGACCGAAGCGATCGGGCCTGAGATCTGACTCAGCAAGGGCCCGACCTGTGAGGCGTCACCACCTTCGGTGGTCGTCAGCTCTGAGGCGAGGATCTCGCCGGTATCGGGATTAACAGCCAGGTGGAGCTTGCGCCACGTCCGATGCCCTTGGCCGCCATGCTTCTCGCGCTGCCATTCGCCGGCACCGAACACCTTCAGACCGGTGGAGTCGATCACCACGTTCACCGGCCCGCCTGCTGTGCCCAACGGCTTAGCGATAGTCAGGTTAGCGCTGCGGCGCGAGAAGGTGGTGTGATCGGGCACCGGCAGATCCAAGCCGAGCAGACGCAGGATCGAGGCCAGCATGCCTTCGGTCTGGCGCCACGGTCGCCCAAACGCCAGTCGCAGCATCATGTTCATGGGTAGGAAATTTGATCGGCAGTGATTCTGCCCTGCATGCAATGGGATCTGGATTACAGTCGCGGCGGAGCCTCATCAGGGTGCGATTGCTCGACTCCTGCAGGAACATCATTCGCAGATCTCGGCTTTAGGTTAGTCATCCCACCGAGTTCCCATTGGCCGCTTGCTCCGTTTGTGCTTCCTGAACAATCCACTCTCGAAACGCCACCAATGGAGGGTATGCAGAGCAGTTTGCCGGCCAGGCAAGGTAATACCGCTCGGTACTCTGCATGGGCATATCCAAGGCCCTGACGAGATCCCCTCGCGCGAGTTCGTCCCGAATGAGGAATTCAGGAAGCAGGGCGAGACCGAGGCCTGACATGGCTGCATGGGCTACGGTGGCAAATTGGTCGAACAGCATGCCATGCAGAGGCTCGCTAAGCCCACCGTGCATCAGAAACCAGTGCTCCCAGGCGTCCGGTCGCGAGACGAGGTGCAGGAGCGGAGCCCTAAGAAGATCGCTTGGCTTCTCGATCTTATACTCCTCCAGGAGCGAGCGGTTACAAGCGGGCACCACTGTCTCGCCCATCAGGAGGGCCAATTCGGCACCGGGCCAGTTCGAACTTCCAAAGTGGATGGCGGCATCCGCCTGGTCCAGACTGAAGTCGAACGGAGCAAGGCGCGTCGTTAGGTTGACTGTGACTCCAGGGTTCTCTCGCAGGAAGCCGGAAAGGCGAGGGGCCAGCCATCGGGTGCCGAAAGTTGGCAGGATCGCCAAGTTAAGGGTACCACCCTTCGGATTGGCGCGGAAGCTTAGAAGGTGGAGACTGAGCGCTGCTGCAACAGCTACCAGCAGAGTTCACAATGCGTCCTCCGCAATGGGATGATAGCTCAGGATGGTGAAAATGATCGCCGACGAAAGAGCAATGCTCACGGCAGAGCGAATGCAATTCTTACGCGTGATCATAGTGGCGCGAACTCGCGTATCATCCGGGATCTGCTGCTTCTGTCACGCGCGACAAGCTAACGGATCTCGCCGCGCGCGAGCCAACAGGCTCACTTCATCTTGGTTTGGATCTCTTCCAACAAGGCGATGTGTTCGGTGATCATGCCGCGGGCCATTTTGGCGACGTTCACATGTTCGCGGTTTTGTGGATTGCTTTGCAGATACTGCGTCTGCACCTGCAGCAGGCCGCTGTGCCCTTCCATCTGGCCCTGAAGGTACTGACGGTCGAAGGCCTCGCCGGCTTGCGTGTTCTGAAGCCTCTGGATCATCTCCCTACTTTGGGCATCCATCTGCATGGCTGGGGCGCTCGTCCCTGACGCAGCGCCCGTGGCCGATGTGGCGGTAGGCTCCATCATGGAGTGAAGGACCTCGGACAGGGTGGTCTGTTCCTGTACCTCAAAGGTAGCAAACCGCTTCAGGTCGGCATTCTGCGCCTTCTGCTGCGCGATCCGGCTGGTCTCGAGAGCCACCATGCCCAGCTGCATCGTCTGCTGCATGTGCTGCATGTCAGCCTGTGTCATCGGCTGCCCGCCCATGCGGCTTGCCCCAGAGGCTCCCGCGGCTGAACCAGCGGCAGCACCTGGTTGTCTGGTACTGGGGGATCCGCTGGTCTGCGCCAGCGCGGGAGCGGTGATTGCGGCGGCCAAGCCTGCCAGGACAATGCGGCGATCCATGGTCTGTCTCCTGCTGTGCTTACGGCCCTCAACAAAGGGGCTTCGGTACGGCTGGATACCAACGCCGCAGAGCCGATTTTGTTAGGACCGTCACCCCCGTGTTGTTATCGCGCGAGTGCGAGGGTCAGCGATGATCGGTGACGAACCTGGGCACCAGGCTGAAACCTCACACGTTACTTAGCGTTTGGACAATGTTGACGGATGTCAGCAAGCTCCGGAGGAGCCGATGATCTCTCGTTCATTGCAAAGTTTGATGCTTGCGGCTGCGCTGTTGTTCGCTGCGGGACCTGTCGCTGTCGCTCAGTCCGGCGGCGGAGGTGGGGGCGGCGGCTCCGGTGGGGGATCCAGCGGCGGGGCAAGCGGCTCTGGCACGAGTGGGGCCGGATCCACGAGCAGCGGTGCGCCAAGCGTAGGGACCGGCGGACCAACCAGCACCCCGTCCAATTCAGCGACCGGTGGTGCAGGCTCACCCCAGCAGCCGACCGGCGGGATGAGCCCAAACGGAGCCGCGGGCGGAGCGGTGACGCCGCCCATTGTCCCACCAGGCACGACCGGCTCTGGGGGCAACCCGAGCACCAGTTCGGGTGGCCCCCGGCAGGGCCCTGGGGCTGGCGGCTCCACGGGCAACCAGACCGGTCTTGGCAACATCGGACCGGAAACCGAGAAAGAGCAGCGCGCTCAGGAGCAGAGTGACAAGGCGACCAGGAGCATTTGCGACCGGTGCTGACCCGTAGTGCGATTGCCGGAATTACTTCGCTGACACCGCGGCTTTCATGACACGGTCTGCTCCGATGTCCTCCGCGTCGACAATGCCAAGTAACTCAGCAAGACTGGTGCGAGCGCGGTTGATCCGACTCTTGATTGTGCCGATCGCCACGCCGCAGATTTGCGCCGCCTCCTCGTAGCTGATCCCGCCTGCGACCAGCAGAACAGTCTCGCGCTGCTCGATGGGGAGCCGCAGCAAGGCAACCCTGAGATCCTCCAGGTCAAGATGCCCGTTCTGTGCGGGAGCCGTTGCGAGCCTTGCGGCGTACGTTCCGTCAGGATCCTCCACCTCGCGCCGCCGCTTGCGGTACGCGGTATGAAACTGGTTGCGCAGGATCGTGAACAGCCATGCCTGCATGTTCGTGCCAGGAGTGAATTTATCGAGATGGCTCAACCCCCGCACGATGGCCTCCTGGACCAGGTCATCGGCCTGATCGATGTTTCCTGTCAGGGAGATCGCGAAGGCGCGCAGACGCGGAACAGCTCTGAGGATATCCTCCTTGATGTCAGCGGGCTCGATCATTAGTCCTCGTCCGGCTGCGGCTTGCCCAGTTGCTTGAGCAGATTGAGGAGGTGATCGGGGACCGGCTCGTCTTTGAGGTCGTCGTACATGACCCGCAGCTGCTCGCCGATGAGATCCTGGACGATGCGGCTCACCGTTCCACCACCAGAGCCGTTTCCAGGTGGCCCATCGCTGTGGGAGGAGGGCATTTCGCGTCTCCTTTCGTTTGCGGCTCCCCAGTGGAACGCCCAAAAGCTAAATTTTCCATGAACTGGGACGTTGCCATCTGTGGGACAAGTTCGGCTCGTCTGGCAGGAGAGAGGAAGACTTGTCCCCAGGTCTGGGAGTGTTCCTTGACCTCGACCGTCTCTCGTTCGCCGCTGACAGGTCCCCTAACCATCGAGAGCTGACCGGCGACCGGCCGCCTGCGGGGGAACCATCCGCCGTGGGACCTCATTGCTCTCAGCAGGAGAGGGAGATCCCAATGCCTGACGAGAAGATCGATCAGAAGCGCCCGGCGCATGCCGAGAGCGAACCTAAGCCGATTCAGCAGCGACACGTGGATGATGCGGTTGACGACAGCTTCCCCGCCAGTGATCCGCCTGCTTGGACCACATCGGCTTCGAAAAGTGTGGCAGCCGAATGCGAGCCCGAAGCTCTGAACGCGGTTCCTGTGCCGCCTGGGGAGGGGCTCGGGGAGGAGACAGGCAGCATCTCGCAGCAGGCGAGCCAAGCCTCCGGCATCGCTCGTGACATTTACCGGCGTGGCGAAGCGTACATGGAGCAGGGAAGGCGTTATCTGCCAGAAGCCGAGCGCTTCTATCGTGAGAGGACTCAGGCCATCAGCCGACCTGTGCAAGAGCATCTGCTGACAGCTCTGGTTGTCATTGGGGCTCTCGGTTGCGCGTTGGGTTGGATGCTGGGTCATCGGGTATCGACCTCTGCCGCGACGCGGCAATGGCATCCCGGATCCAACCGGCGTCCAGGCGAGCCACACCCCTGGCATCCGTCACCCCGAGCCGCGCGTCATGCAAGGCATTTTCCTGCCGCCAACGGGGCCGAGGCTGCAAGCCACACAAACAACAGCTTCTGATCATGTCAGCGCGGCCGGGGCCGACCTGAAACCGCTTTGATCCTGGTGGCTCAGTTTCGCTGCAGGACGCTGCCTGCTTCCTGTCGTTCGAGCATGGTTTTGCCATGGAGCCATCGCCTAATACGCCACCACTTTTTGTAGGAGAGCGATCAATGCGGCATCGCACACTCGGCGCAGTTCTCGCCTTCACGACGATCGCTCTTTCGGCTCACGCCCAAGTCCCAGAGGAGGTGGAGTCCTGCCGTCTGTCGGGCTGGTTGCCCTGAAGGAGCGGTCGCCCGCCATCAAGGACCTGACCTTTGACATCGATGGCCTAGCGATCTCGAAGGCGAACACGAAGGTTGAAGACACTCCGGTCCGGATGGTGATCATGGGCGATGCCTACCTGCAACGCGAGAAGACCGACAAGCCCAACCGCTTCGTCTGCCTGACCGGCGAGAAGGGCAAGGTCCTGCTGACCTACTTCACCGAGCAGTAGGCAAGCCCTCAGGGGGCTTGATCTGACAACCCGACAGCCTACCGGCAGACGGCTCCCCATTGTGGATCACCTTTATCGCTAGGCGGATACGATGAGGGGTGTAGACTCCCCCAGCCATGCTGGAAGACCAGCCTGACGAGGTGGCGGTTTCGCAGGGTCAAGCCCGACTGCGCCGGGGCGCCAGCGCTGGCGATGCTGCTCCGCGCGAGGGATCACCAGCGAGGCTAATGGAGCAAGGGGCGAGCCGCGCGCACGCATTTGGACACAGGATCACACAGCTGAGACAGACCCATGATCTCCGGTACGGGCCCAACCTCGTCATCTCCTCGAAGGATGGTGACAGCTCTCTTCGACAGTCGCAGCGCTGCCGAGCACGCCATCGAGCGTCTGGTCAATGCGGGCGTTCCCCACGACCGCATTGACTTGATGCCGGGCGATGAGAGCGAGGCCTCTGATAATGCCGGTGCATCCTCCCGCCCAGAGCCGCGCGGCTTCTGGAGCTCCCTCGGGGACTGGCTCCTGCCCGACGAGGACCGGCACGTCTATACGGAGGGCCTGAGCCGGGGAGGGTACCTGATCTCGGTCACCACCGGCGATGAACACTATGCCCGCGTGATGGCGATCCTGGACAGCGAGGACGTCATCGACATTGACGAGCAGGCTGAGAGCTGGCGCCCGGAGGGGTGGGCAGGCTGGTCCGGTGCGGCGGCTGGCACGTCAACGGCGGTAGGCTCCGCCCCCTCCGTCTCATCGGGTGTCGCCAGCGTTCGCGCGGAAGACCTCGATACCGAGGCGGTCGCCAGCCTCCGTAGAACAGGCGTGGCCGGTGCCGAAACCGGTCTGTCGGAGCGCGGCGAGCAAGTCCTTCCAGTTGTGGAAGAGAGGCTGCGGGTCGGCAAGCGCGATGTCAGCCACGGGCACGTTCGGGTCCGCTCCTATGTGGTGGGAACCCCGGTCGACGAGCAGGTGAGCCTGCGCAAAGAGCGGATTGCCATTGAGCGCCGCCCGGCCGACCGCGCCCTGAGCGATGCCGATCAGGCATTCCAGGAACGGGCAATCGAGGTTGAGGGGCGGAGCGAGGAGGCGGTGGTCTCCAAGGAGGCCGGGCAGCGCACAGAAACCGTGTTCGACACTGTTCGTGAAACCGAGATTGAGGTCGAGGACGAGCGCGGCAACACAATCAGCGGTACCGGCACCACCGACCGGACCTGACCCTCCGCATTCATGGACCCGGGGCGGCATCGCTTCGGGTCCAATTCCTTCTGCTCTGCTGAAACCACTCACCGTGCTGGCCGTTCCCCTCCCCAATATATGATAGCCCAGGCGAGTGCGGACCTGCCTGGGTGACTGAACAGAAACAGCCGGAGGGACGCAGATGATGGCCCAAGCTCCAGACACCGTGCGCCGCCGGCAGGGGGAGGATCATCCGCCGGACTTCGCCGCCGTCATGATGGCTCGCGCCATGGCGGAGATGTTCCAGGATGAACCGGACTGCCCGATACCGGAGCCGCTAGCAGCCATCCTGCAGCAGATGGAGCGCTGGGAAGATGAGCAAGCACACCGTGCAGGCCGAGCGGAAACCATCCGCAACAAAGAACCTAAGCGTTAGGAACTAACTTAGACCAACTCCGTTCGACGGCACGCAAAAACCACCAAGCGATCCTCCTGTCGTGCTCCACGTCGACGATGAGCCATCGGTGCGGGTCGTGTACTTCACTGTGTCAGGACGGCCGCAACCAGCGCGGAGCACGCGGCTGCGAAAACCCAGGTGAACGAGGCGGGGTAGGGGCGGTACTCGCCTTCGGGGACTACGCCACTCATCCGCTCGTTGCCGCGTTAATCACCTGGAAACCATGCCACCGCACCTTATCG
>NZ_VOSK01000208.1 GCF_009296175.1 Microvirga tunisiensis
ATGCGTTTGCCCGGCAAATGCGGCTCCATCCGATCCCACTGGTGATCTTTCAACATCAGACGAACTCCGCTCACCCAAGCCTCCGCGCCCAAAAGGAGCTTGAATCAGATTTGCGAGTCCGTCGAAAGCCTGAATGTCAACGCGCTCTAGTCCGGAACGATGCTCGCCGGCGCCACATCTATTGCCCAGGCTTCTGATTTGCTTGGCCGTAACAAGGCGCCCGCCGCTCCAGTTGTCGCTGTCGAAACCTTCCGCCCCTGGATGATCCGTGGACGTGCCCTCGTCGTTCATCCACAACCCAATGCCGGTCTGAACGTGGGCGGCGATGTCGACATCTCGACCTCGGTCGTGCCCGAACTGGACATCTCATACTTCTTCACGCCCAATTTGGCGGCCGAACTCATCTTCGGCGTGACGCCTCATCGGGTGAAGGGGGCTGGCAGCCTTGACAATGTCCAGATCGGCGATGTGTGGCTGCTTCCGCCGACCCTCATGCTGCAATACCACTTCACTGATCTCGGCATGGTCAAGCCTTACGTCGGCGCGGGCATTAACTACACCTTTTTCTTCGGCGAGAAGGCGAAAGGCAGCTTTGAAAAATTCAATCTCGCGAACACGATTGGCTTCGCCCTACAGGCCGGCGTCGACATCATGATCGACAAGCATTTGGGCATCAACCTGGACGTCAAGAAGATCTTCCTTGAGCCCGATGTGAGTGTCAATGACGGCGCGATCAATGGCAAGGTCAAGATCGATCCGTGGCTGATCAGCGCCGGCGTGACTTACCGGTTCTGAGCTAGCTGACTTTCAGCTCGAATCTCCGGAAGAGGCTTCGAAATCGAAGTCTCTTTCGCTCTGTGGGGCACACCTCTGTGGCTGCAGCTTGATCGCGATCATGTTGCAATCCTTACGAGATCTGTTCTTTTCCGCTACGATCGCGGGAGATTGATGGGCCAGGCGGCCTGTCGGGACTTCGTGATCGAGATCGTGCGCAGGCTGTCCGAGCAACAGAGCTTTCAGCCGCTGCCACGCAGATGGGTGGTTGAAGTAGTCTTTACGCAATTGGCAAAAGCGGACGTGCTCACTCGCAAGGCTGATGGGCAGCACATAGTGGATTTCGAGCTCGTCGTTCGTGACGACGACGCGGTGAACGAGCAGTAGCACAAGCTGCCGGCGCTGCTCAAAGGTGGCCTTCGCCAGCCCGTGCTGCAGCCGCTCGCGAGGGGCCTCCAGGGAGGCTGCGATACCGGCCAGTTGATGCTGGCGCTGCGCATCGTTGCGCAGGAGATCCTCCTGATCAGCCCGCGCCTCCACGCGCTGCTCCAGGTCGAGGCGTCGCTCGTAGTCGTCGAGTGGCAGGACTCGTCTTGCTCCGCTTTTGATGCTGCTGGCAAACTCCTCATCCTGGAGTGGGAGCCATCATGAGCTTGGTAAATGCGGATCACCGGACAAGTTGCGACAAAGGTGTCGATCAGCAATCCAGGGAGCAGGTGAGCGGCGCGGCGGCTGCTCCATCGTGCGCGATTGCGAACGCGGTAATAATTGACAAAGTGAGGCTCGCGACTGCGGCCGGAAATGCGCAGGAGGCTCGTCACGGTGCGTTTGCCGGGCGCCAGGATGGCCCGACGAGCAGCACCTCGGCATGGCGCCAGGTTCGGAGGCAAAGGAGCGGGGCAAAGGCTAAGATGATCGCGGCGAAGCGGGCGGACAGGTCCGGCATGGCGGTGTCTCATGGGTGAAACTCCGCCAGCCTACCGCATTGTTCGCTTCGCCGCCCCGCGCTCGCAAATCACCCGTCAGAAATGGCCAAATTCAAGCTAAGATGCGGATCCACAACTGAACTATCTGTGAATGCGGATCAGCGTCCCGTCCGGTCTCCATCTGTACATTACCGAGCCAATCACAGAGTTCCTCCAACGAGGCGAAGATATGTTCAATCTCAGTGAAGGGTGCAGGCCTTCGAGCGGGAGCTAAATCCTCAAGCAGTTCCGCTGTCCAAGTGTAAGGCTGGTATAAGCTGCTGCGCACTACGCTCCCCACAACCTCTCCATTCAGAAGGAGGTCATAGGCGCCGGGCGCCATCTGGAACAGGCTGTAGGTCATACTGGTGACTTGTCAGATGCAAGCCGTCGATCAATCCACTCGTAGGCCTTGGCGATGGCAGCATCGCGATCGAGAGCCATGATCAAGGTCGGGCGCTGCTTCGGCCGGGCCACGACGGCCATCCATTTCAGGCCAGTTGGGCTGAGGCGGATCTGATAGCCGCGGTGCTCCAGCACCTCAGCTTCTGCGGCTGCACGGGCTTCAGCCATTGGACTTGCCGGCTGCTCTGCGCAGGTGTGCGCTGAGGCGCTCCTGCCAGCCTAGACCGCCCTCTTGAAAGTACGCGAGCACATCCAGGGCGATATGCAATTTGAATGATTCCTTTTCGTGCTCGGGTCGCATGGAAGTAAGGACCAAATGTTCTGTCTGATGTGTGATCATTGATGTTCTCCCTATCTAAGCGCCAATGCGGTATCAGAGGTGGAGCTACTGTCTACTGGCTCAAAGCAATGCCAATGGATTTCTCGAAACGGCTGAGAATGGCATTGGCCGTCGTATTGGCCTCTGCAAAGGGTTCGGGCCGTACATGGTACCGGCCGAGGATTTCGCGGCGTCGGGCCGGACTGCCCAGATTGAGGCAGTGCGGATCGGAATCGATCAGATGCTCGCCATAATCCCTCAGCCGGGACAGATCGATGCTGTCGGCCAGGGCTGCGTCACGATCCGGCATGATGTTGCGGGTGGGAACATAGACTGCGTACTTCGGCAGTTCTTCCCGGATTGGCATGCTAAGATGGATATCCAGCAACCGGTCCTAGCACTCGCATGTCGGCCGATTCCATCCAAGCTGTTCCCGATCACTTCGACGAGGTTTTCGAGAACAGCACAGGGTTTTCGCTTCTCCAAGCCATGATCAATTTCCTGGCAGCAGCAAGGCGCAGTTCTTGTCGGAGCGGGCGCAGAAGACCAAACCGCTGCCATCCTCGAATCTCAGCGCCAGAACTGCATCGTCGGAGGCGATGCCGAAAAGCCGCTCATAGGCCCGACGCAGCGTTGCCGAATTGCGGCATCGTCTTCCGAGGATTCGATGACACCGGCAAGCGACAAATACGACGACTTTGTCGAGGTCCGCGGCCATACCTCAGTTCCGTCCGCTTTATAAAGCATTTCGATCTCCCTGCAATTTCAGAATTCATCAGGTTTTCGAGATGGCAAAACTCAGCCGTTATCAGGATTGCTCCGCAATCCGGACCTGCTGCCCCGCAGAGCTACGTGGGCAACCCCTTCCGGCTCCCGACGGGGGATCTTCAAAAGTCGTGCCAACTGCGCAGGAAGAGCCTCAGAAATAATGTTCTGCATACTGGTCAATGGCTTGAGAGTGCGGCAGGAAGCCGAGCCGAACACCACCGTGTCGCGGACTCGACAAACCCGACAGTTGGTGTGGGTTGCCTGACGTTTTCCCAGGAGTGGCGGACAGGATTGCTCCACGGGAACAGCGCACTTCACTCGTTATTCCACCGCGCTCCGCATCACCCGATAGTCGACATTGTCGGACAGGCGGCATCGCAGCATTAGAGCCATTATAGTGTTTTGAATTGAGGCTCCCCTTGGCACGGGACATGCATAGCTCTCCGCACATGCGTCACGGAGTGAGGAGAAATCGTCCCATGATCACGCTCACCGACAATGCCGTCGCCGCGGTGAAGACCGCGCTTTCCCGCGCCGCCAAGCCGGCGGACGGCTTGCGTATCACGGTCCAGGCCGGCGGCTGCGCCGACTTCCAATACCTGCTAGGCCTGGAGAGCATCTCGCGCGAGGGCGATGCGGTCATCGAGACAGACGGGGTCAAGGTGTTCGTCGACGTAGGCTCCCAACCCCATGTCGCCGGCACGACCGTCGACTTCGTCACGGGGTTTGAATCCTCCGGCTTTGTCTTCGACAATCCCAACGCGCGCGAGAAGTGCGCCTGCGGCAAGTCCTTCGGCTGATCGCCTGAGACAGGGAGAAGGGCCATGTGGGACTATAGCGACAAGGTCAAGGAATACTTCTTCAACCCGAAGAATGCCGGCGTTCTGGAAACGGCCAATGCCGTCGGTGAGGTCGGCGCCATCTCTTGCGGCGATGCGCTTAAATTGATGATCAGCGTCGATCCGGTGACGGAGACGATTACTGCCGCGAAATTCCAGACCTTCGGCTGCGGCTCTGCGATCGCCTCCTCGTCGGCGCTTACCGAACTCATCATCGGCAAAACCGTCGATGAAACCCGCCGGATCACTGATCAGGACATAGCGGACTTTCTCAGTGGCCTGCCGCCGGAGAGGATGAATTGCTCGGTGATAGGTTATGAGGCACGGCAGGCTGCGATCGCCAACTACCGCGGCGAGGAATGGGGCGACGATCACGAGGACGGTGCCCTCGTTTGCAAATGCTTCGGTGTCAACGAACGGGTGATCGAGCGGGCCGTCCGTATTAACAGGCTCACACCATTGAGCAGGTCACGCACTAGACAAAGGCTGGCGGCGGCTGCCTCACATGCTTCGAAGCCATCGAGGAAGTGCTTGTCCGGGTCCATGCAGCGATGGTCGCCGAAGACCTCATTACGGCAGAACAGGCCTATACGGCCGGCGCAACGGATGTCCGCGCCCTCAGTAACAAGGCAAGATCGAGGTCGAGTCCGGAACCGGCGATCGCGTCAGGTGGGATGCGAGAACATTGCCACCCGAAACAGTTCAGCTCTCAGCGGGACCCAAAGCCGCCAGCCATCAAATGACGACGCTGCAGCGAATTCGACTGATCGAAAACGCTGTCGAGGACATGCGTTCTTACCTGCGGGCTGACGGCGGGGATTGCGAACTTGTAGATGTCGACGGCGACCAGGTCCACGTCAAACTGTCGGGCGCCTGCATCGGCTGCCAGCCCGCCTCGGTCACCATCAGCGGCATGCGCCAGAAGCTCAATGAGGCGACCGGGCTCGCGCTTCGCGTCCTTCCGGTTAGCTGAGGATCGCGCCCATGAGGCCTATCTATCTCGACAATAACGCAACGACACGAGTCGATCCTGAAGTCGTTCAAGCGATGCTGCCATTCTTTACGGATCACTTCGGCAACCCTTCGTCGATGCACGGTTTTGGTGCCTCCGTCGGTGCGGCGGTGAAGGAGGCGCGTCGGCAGGTGCAAGCGCTGATCGGCGCGGAGTACGACCATGAGATCGCCTTCACCTCGGGCGGGACGGAAAGCGACAATACGGCGATCCTTTCGGCGCTCGAGGTGATGCCTCGCCGCACAGAGATCGTGACGTCCGCGGTCGAGCATCCGGCCGTGCTAACGCTCTGCGCGCATCTTGAGAAGACGCGCGGCGTCAAGGTGCACAGGATCCCAGTGGATAGCCAGGGCCGGCTCGACCTCGACGCCTACAGGGCCGCTCTCACGCCGCACGTGGCAATCGTCTCGATCATGTGGGCGAACAACGAGACCGGTACAATCTTCCCCGTGGTCGAGCTTGCTGAGTTAGCCAAGGAAGTCGGCGCCCTTTTCCATACCGACGCAGTGCAAGCCGCCGGCAAGCTCCCGATGGACCTGAAATCGACCGCAATCGACATGCTGTCGCTCTCCGGCCACAAGCTGCACGGCCCGAAAGGGATCGGCGCACTTTATGTTAGGCGTGGCGTGCGCTTCCGCTCACTGATCAAGGGGGGGTACCAGGAGCGCGACCGGCGGGCGGGCACAGAGAATACGCCCGGCATAGTCGGGTTCGGCAAGGCGGCCGAACTCGCCTTGAACTTCATGGACGACGAGAACACACGGGTAAAGGCGCTCCGTGACCGTCTGGAAAAAGGACTTCTCCAGCGCATCCCAAACGCCTTCGTTACTGGCGATTCGCTGGAGCGGTTGCCGAACACCGCAAACATCGCCTTCGATATATGCGAAGGCGAGGGCATGCGGCTTCTCCTCCATCGCGAGGGCATTGCCTGCTCCTCCGGCTCCGCCTGCTCCTCCGGCTCGCTGGAGCCGAGCCATGTCCTGAGGGCGATGAACATCCCCTACACCGCGGCACGCGGGGCGATCCGCTTCTCCTTCTCGCGTGACAACGGCGAGGAGGATGTCGACCGGGTGCTCGAGGTCATACCCGGAATCGTGGAGAAGCTGCGTGCTCTTTCCCCGTTCGGGACCGGGGGACGAAGTGCCGAAGAGCTTCGATCCGGTCTAGGCCCGAGGGGCAGAAGAGCTGACAGCCGCTCATGAAACGTTCGGTCTTTCTCAACGATACGACCCTGCGCGACGGCGCGCAGGCACCCGGTGTCGCCTTCACGACGGCCATGAGCGCCGACGAGATCAAAGCAATTCGCGCCGCGGGCGCGCTGCGTCTCCCGGTTCGGCTCACGGCCCTGGCTGTATCAAACTCAAACTGGCCCGATCTTGGTGCACTATTTGTACAATTTCATGCGTCTGCACCGAGAAATATCCGGCCAATCCAGTCCTGCACGACACAAAATTGCTTCAACGAGTAACACGTCAGCGCTTTCACGCAACTAAGACCTGGTGCCGAATGAGATCGGAGGATCTCAACGCAGCAATCGAGAGCGGTATCGCCGCCGTCAATCTGTCGCTGCCTGCATCGGACATCCAACTCACCGCCAAGCTCGGCCTTGATCGGGCGGGAGCGCTTCACGTCATTGAGCACATGGTCGGGCGCGCAGCTGCCTGCGGCTTCTTCGTCACGGTGGGCTGCGAGGATGCCTCGCGGGCCGCCCGGGATCATCCCGCCCGTGTGATCGAGACGGCCGCGCGCGCCGGCGCAAGCCGTGTCAGGCTGTCCGGCTTGGTCGGTGTTCTCGACCCCTTTTCGACCGTCGAATTTGCCGCCCAGGTCGCGGACCAGTCTCCCGTCGACCTCGAATTTCACGGCTGCAGCGTCAGCTTGCGGCGAACGCACCCGACATCATCGTTTCTGAGGGGGAGAATGCAATGAGCAGTGATTCCGCCAACAGCCGTCCCATCGAGGTCACCGACTTTCTCGCGCGGCTAGAGGGCCTGTCAGCTGCGGAGGAGTTCTTCGCAGTCCTTGGCGTCTCCTATGACCCGAAGGTGCTCAATGTCTCACGACTCCATATCATGAAGCGCATGGGGCAATACCTCGCTGAAGTGGATTTCTCCGATCTCTCCGACCGGGTAATCGCCGCGCGGGTGCGCATCATGCTGGAACGTGCCTATGAGGACTTTGCGACGTCCTCGCCGCTCACTCACCGGGTCTTCAAGGTGCTTAGAGACAACGATCCGGACAAACCCGCCACGCCGGGCCGCACGTTCGTCCCGTTCGACTCCGTCCTGACGCTGTTCGGGCAGGAATGAGCGCGACACGGTTGCGACGCGACAATGTCGAGAAGCCGACAAATCCGGTCACCACGATGGCGCCTTCAGAAGAAAACAACCGCATTTCAAAGGCATAGGGGAATGCAAAACGGTTGGCACGAATGATGCTAGGAATGCGATGAACCACCAAGCCAGCATCCGGAAAGGAGCCAGAGAGACCGCCATGCACATCGTAGTCTGTATCAAGCAGGTGCCGGACTCCGCGCAGATCCGCGTCCATCCGGTGACGAACACGATCATGCGCCAGGGTGTGCCGACCATCATCAACCCTTACGACCTGTTCGCCCTTGAAGAAGCACTCAGATTGCGCGACGCCCATGGCGGCGAGGTCACCGTGCTTACGATGGGTCCGCCCATGGCAGAGGACGCGCTGCGCAAGGCGCTCACTTACGGTGCCGACCGCGCGGTGCTCTTGACCGACCGCTATTTTGCCGGCTCCGACACGCTGGCCACCTCCTTCGCTCTCTCTCAGGCTATCGCGAAGGTCGGCGAGACCTTCGGCACGCCGGACATCGTCTTCACCGGCAAGCAGACGATCGACGGCGACACCGCCCAGGTCGGGCCCGGCATCGCCAAGCGCCTCGACCTCCTGCAGCTCACCTATGTCGCGAAGATCGCCTCCATTGATCTCGATGCGCACGAGATCACGGTCGAGCGCCGCTCGGAAGGCGGCATGCAGATGCTGAAGAGCAGGCTCCCTTGCCTCATCACCATGCTGGAAGGCACCAACGAGATCCGCCGCGGCTCGCTCGACGACGCCCTGCGCGCCGCGCACAGCCAGATCGTGAAGTGGAGTGCGGCCGACGCCGGCATTACGGACCTCACCAAATGCGGCCTGCGCGGCTCGCCGACGGTAGTCAAGCGCGTTTTCGCCCCGACCAGTCGGGCGGAAAAGGCGGCGCAAATCGACACCACCGATAAGTCGCTGCGCGATCTCGCTGACGAGCTGATTGCTGCAATCTTCACCCGCCAGCCGGCGCTGGAACAGGAACTCGCCGTCGATGGCGGCCCGTGACGGCAAGGAACAGATGATGTCGACAGCGAACCGAAAAACCCTTCCTCCCGCCGCCGGCCGTGCCGGCATAAAGAAGGAGCTGCCCGAGCAGTTCAAGGACTACCGGCACGTCTGGGTCTTCATCGAGCTGGAGCGCGGCCAAGTCCATCCCGTCTCCTTCGAGCTACTCGGCGAAGGCCGCAAGCTCGCCGACAAGCTCGAGGTAGAGCTCGCTGCCGTCGTGCTCGGCGAGGCGACGTGGCATGCGCTCGCCGAGGCCTTCGCCTATGGCGCCGACCTCGCCTATGTCATAGAGGACCCGCTGCTCGCCCATTACCGCAACGAGCCCTTCACCAGGGCGATGACCGACCTGCTCAACACCTACAAGCCCGAGATCCTGCTTCTGGGGGCGACCGCGCTTGGCAGGGATCTTGCCGGCTCCGTGGCGACGACCTTGCTCACAGGGCTCACCGCCGACTGCACCGCGCTCGACGTCGACGCCGACGGCTCGCTAGCCGCGACGCGGCCGACCTTCGGCGGCTCACTGCTCTGCACGATCTACACGCTCAACTTCCGGCCGCAGATGGCCACAGTGCGACCGAGGGTCATGGCCATGCCGCAGCGGGTGGACAAGCCGGTGGGCCGGGTCATCCAGCACAAGCTGGCCATGGCCGAGGAAGATGTCGTCACCAAGATCCTCGGATTCCTGCCCGACAACCAGTCGGCCAAGGCCAATCTCGCCTATGCCAACGTCGTCGTGGCCGGCGGCCTCGGCCTCGGCGCGGTGGAGAACCTGCAGCTTGTGAAGAATCTCGCGCGGGCAATCGGCGCCGAATATGGCTGTTCGCGCCCGCTGGTCCAGAAGGGCTGGATGCCGGCTGATCGGCAGATCGGCCAAACTGGCAAGACCATCCGGCCGAAGCTTTACATAGCGGTCGGGATTTCCGGCGCTATCCAGCATCGGGTGGGCGTCGAGGGAGCCGATCTGATCGTGGCTATCAACACCGACCCGAACGCCCCGATTTTCGATTTCGCCCACCTCGGCATTGTCATCGATGCCATCCGCTTCCTGCCGGCGCTGACGGAAGCCTTCACGCGGCGGCTCTCGCCGCACAATCGCGACAAGCTCGCCAGCTGACGGAGACGGCCATGACCGCGGAAAAATTCGACGCAATCGTCATCGGGGCCGGCATGTCCGGCAATGCGGCCGCCTACACCATGGCGAGCCGCGGCATGAAGGTGCTGCAGCTGGAGCGCGGCGAATATCCGGGCTCTAAGAACGTCCAGGGCGCCATCATGTATGCTGATATGCTGGAGAAGATCATCCCAGACTTTCGCGAGGACGCCCCGCTGGAGCGCCACCCCGTCGAGCAGCGCTTCTGGATGATGGATAATACCTCCCACACCGGCATGCACTACCGGTCGGGCGACTTCAACGAGGCCAAGCCCAACCGCTACACTATCATCCGCGCCCAGTTCGACAAATGGTTCTCGCGCAAGGTGCGCGAGGCCGGCGCGACCGTACTCTGTGAGACCACCGTGACCGAGCTCGCCCACGACACCAGGGGCAAGGTGATCGGCGTGCGCACCGACCGCGTCGGCGACATCATCTTCGCCGACGTCGTCGTGCTTGCCGAAGGCGTCAGCGGCCTTTTGGGCACCCGCGCGGGCCTGCGCGAGATGCCGAAGCCGGAAACGGTAGCGCTCGCGGTCAAAGAGATGCATTTCCTGCCGGAAGAGGTCATCGGAGAGCGCTTCGGCCTGAAGGGCAATGAAGGCTGCGTGATCGAAGCCGCCGGCACCATCTCGCGCGGCATGACCGGACTGGCTTTCCTCTACACCAACAGGGAGTCGATCTCGCTCGGCATCGGCTGCCTGGTCTCCGATTTCGCCTCCACGATGGAGAGCCCCTACACGCTTCTCGAAGCCTTCAAGCGCCATCCGTCGGTCCGGCCGCTGATCGCCGGCTCGGAGGTTAAGGAATATGCTGCCCATCTCATTCCCGAGGGCGGCTACAAGGCAATCCCGCAGCTCTTCGGCGACGGCTGGCTCGTCGTCGGCGACGCGGCGCAGCTCAACAATGCCGTGCACCGCGAAGGCTCCAACCTCGCCATGACCTCCGGCCGCATCGCCGGCGAGGCGATCTTCCATGTCAACAGCCGCAGGGGCCCTATGACCAAGGAGAACCTCGCCCTCTACAAGACCATGCTGGACAACTCCTTTGTTGTCAAAGATCTAAAGAAATACAAGGACATGCCGGCCCTGCTCCATACCAATTCCTGCAATTTCTTCATGACCTATCCGCAGTTGATATCGCAGGCCGCGCAGAACTTCCTGCGCGTCGACGGCACGCCGAAGATCGAGATGGAAAAGGCGACCACGGCCGCCTTCATCAAGGCGCGCTCGCGCTGGGGCATGGTCAGCGACGTGGTCCGCCTGGCGTTCGCTTGGCGCTAAATAAGGAGCAACGAGATGACGATCGCAGTGGCCGAACTCCGCGTCGAGGACAAGCTCTTCCTAAACCGCTACTTGGTCGATGCCAGGGGCCCGCACATCAAGGTGCGTCCGCACGAGAAGCCGAGTCCCAATCTTATCGCACTGACACGCGTCTGCCCGGCCAAGTGTTACGAGCTGAACGACAAAGGCCAAGTCGAGATCACCGCCGACGGCTGCATGGAATGCGGCACCTGCCGCATGCTCTGCGAGGCGTCGGGCGAGATCGAGTGGAACTATCCACGCGGCGGCTTCGGTGTCCTCTTCAAGTTCGGCTGACTGGCGTACGCACCGTTTTAAGAGCGTGAACTGGGAGACACCCGCAATTGCGGCCCAACACCGTATCAATCTTGCTAAGAACCCTCTCGCACTTAAAATTCAAAAGGGGGCGTGAATACTATGTTGTCGGAATTCAGAATACAAAAAGGCGCTGGGGAGGAGCCCCCTGGACCAGCCCTGCGGTGTGTCCATGACCCACATGCTGCGGGATCGGGTCGATGACGTCGGACCTCGGAACACTCGGCCTGAACCACCGATCAAAACCATGTGCACGGCGGAAATTTCGCTCAGCATAATCGACGCGATCTCTGAGGTCCTGGCCCCG
>NZ_VOSK01000209.1 GCF_009296175.1 Microvirga tunisiensis
GGTTTTGCTCCACGCTTCCTTCAGACCCCACCTCGCGGTGGCGCCCTTGCGCTTTGCTAACCCTTCGCCGCCATCAGGCTGGGTAGAGGACTTGCACCTCCAAGCTGTCGAACATGCTCGGCACACGAAAAAGGGCCGCAACAATGCGGCCCGAAGTTTAGGGAGGAAACGCCCAAGAAGGGCGAGCAGGACGGCAACGCCAATCGCCGTGCTGCATTGCAAAATATAGTTCACGCCTGAACATTGGGCAAGCACAAATGGGCAGCATGGCTGCCCATTTTCGTTGCTGCTGTCAGCGGCAGGGGCATGACGCTATGTGCCAGCGAAGCTCTTCGCGGCTCCCGGAACAGAGGGGCCAGCGTGTTGTGAGGACTGCCAACTCAAGCGGCTTCCATCTTGGCGGCTGGCGCAGTGGGAAGCGGCATCCAGCACGTGGGCTCCAGACGCTTCGGGCGCTCGTGTACGTGGCGCTCATCCCGAGACAGCCACCGGCCAGAGACACTGCTGAAGTATCCAATCTCAACCCGTCCCACCCAGAGCAGGACATCATCTTCGGTCCTTGGCGCGGTCTCCATCGGCAGCCACTCGTCCATTCAATTGTCCTGCGTTAATCAATCGTGAACCGTCAAGCTAGAGGGATCACGTCAGAGATAAAGACTTGACAGGACATTGAGCCGCCGCGTTGCTCGCTGAGACCCTTGGATGCATTGGCAGAACGCCTTCCAATGTCAGGACAATCTCGACAGCTACCGTGACTAAGATGCCGCAGAGCAGGTCTCAAGCGGGCACTATTAAGGCAAAGTTTGGTCGCCGCTTGCCACCATGATTGCCTCTGTCCAGTATTGGTGCCGCTCGCCAAGCCGGAACAAGAATGACACACGTTGGAACCCACGATGGTACGCTGGTCGGCCTCTCAGTCCTCATCGCAACGGTAGCATCCTACACCGCCCTTGACCTAGCCGGTCGTGTTCACGCGTCACACGGCTGGGCCAAACATGCATGGCTGGCCACAGCCGCCCTCGCTATGGGCGGCGGTGTGTGGGCGATGCACTTCGTTGCCATGCTCGCCTTCAGCCTTCCTGGGATGCATGTCGATTACGACCTCAGCCTCACAGCCGTGTCCCTTGTCCTGCCGATCCTCGCCACGGGCTTCAGCTTTTACCTTGTGGCGTGGACCGACAGTGGTCTCCCAGCCTTGATCCGCAGTGGCCTCGCCATGGGGGCAGGCATTGTCGGGATGCACTACACCGGCATGGCGGCGATGCGCATGGCGGCTGATCTCAGCCATGAGACGCTGTGGGTTGCCGCATCGGTTCTGATTGCCATCGGGGCATCTACGACTGCGCTCTGGCTCGCCTTTCGGAAAGTGGGCCTCGCCCAAAGGCTTCTGGCGGCTCCTGTTATGGGCCTCGCCATCGCCGGAATGCACTACGCGGCTATGAAGGGGGCAATCCTTACGGCACACTCGCCCATGGACGAGGCTCACGGGCTTGCAAGCCTCAGCCAGACCAGCTTGGCCATCGCTGTCGCGGCAACGACCTTTTCGATCCTGTTCCTGGCCCTGGTTGCGGCGCTGTTCGACCGTCGTTTCGCCGCTCTGGCAGAGCGTGAAGCTCTAGCCCTGCGCGAGAGTGAGGAGCGCTATCGTGCGCTGCTTGAGGCCAGCGCGGTGGTTGTCTGGTTCGCCGCACCGAGCGGAATGATCACGCGCAGTCACGGCTGGACCAAACTGTGTGGGCAAACCGAGCGTGAGTATGCCGATCTCGGATGGCTCAATGTTGTCCATCCTGATGATCAGGGCCGCGTCATCTCCCTGTGGCAACGGGCACTGTCGTCAGCGGGCTTTTACCAAGGCGAGTTTCGGGTTCGGAACCCCAATGGCGAGTACCGCTGGGTGCAGGCCAGTGCCGTTCCGCGCAAGAATTCTGATGGCACAATCCTGGAGTGGGTTGGCAGTATTTCGGATATCCACGCCCGCAGGCTGGCGGAGGAGAGGCTGCAAGCCAGTGAGCAGCGGCTGCGGCTGGCGATTGAAACGACAGGGCTCGGTATCTGGGACGTTGATCTCGTCACGGGTGAGCGTGAGTGGACACCTGAAACGAGAGCCATCGTCGGTGTTGCTGCCGACGCCCCGATCAAGCCTGATACCTTCATGAACTGTGTCCATCCGGATGATCGTGGCCGCGTGGGGCAACGGGAATATGGTGCCTCGTCAACCAGCGAGCGGGGTTATAGTGACACATACCGCATCCTCCGTGCCGATACCGGCGAGGAGAGGTGGGTCACGATCAGTGGTCGAACGCTCACCGATGACAATGGGCAGCCTGTCCGTAGGATCGGAACAATCCAGGACGTGACCCAACACAAGCAGGCAGAAGATGCTCTTCGCACCAGTGAGGAGCGGCTCGGGCTTGCCCTGTATGCCGGGAGAATGTTTGCCTGGGAGCAGAACCTTGCCACGAACTATGTTATGCGCTCTCCGCACGCACTAACCTTGCTGGGCGTCGGGTCTGGCCCGCTTTCAGAGTTCCTTGAAAGGGTCCATCCCGACGACCGCTTCTCGCGCAGCCAATTCGTTGACCGGATCAGCGCGGGCGGCGTCGAGACGATGGAGTTCCGTTACCGGCTCTCAGATGGCAAGACGATCTGGCTGGGATCGCGTGGAGAGCAGGCAGGACCTGACCGGATCGTGGGAGTAACCTTCGACATCACTGACCGAAAAATGGCGGAGGCGGAGCTTTGGCGGGTCGCCAATCACGATGCGCTCACGGGCTTGCCGAACCGCGCTCTCTTTCAGCAAAGGCTCGACCAAGCTCTTAACGAGGCCGCAAAGAATTGCGGTCGCGTCAGTCTTCTGCTCATCGACCTGGACCACTTCAAGGACGTGAATGACGCCCTCGGCCATGATGCGGGCGATGCTCTGCTAAAGAGGACAGCCGCGTGCCTCCAGAGCAGTGTCAGGAGTTGTGATACGGTTGCGCGATTCGGCGGAGACGAGTTCGCGATTGTGTTCACGCAGCTACCAACTGTGGAGCGTGCATCTGAGCGGGCTCAGGAGATCATCGAGAAGCTCCGCGAGCCTTTTATTTACGAGGGCCGAACCTTTGCCAGCAAGGCCAGCATCGGCATCGCCGCCTTCCCGGATCATGGCTCCACCGCCAAGGATTTGCTGAAGGATGCGGATATCGCCCTCTATCGCGCCAAGGCTCAGGGGCGCAATTGCGCCGTGATCTATACCACTGAACTGCGAACAGCGGTCGAGCAGCGGCTTTCTCTCGCGCACGATGTGCGTGAGGCGCTGTCCAGAGGTCACATCATCCCGTTCTATCAGCCCAAGGTGTGCCTCTCGACGGGAAAGGTCATCGGCTTTGAGGCTCTTGCGCGGTGGCAGCATCCGAGCAAAGTCATTCTGACGCCTGCCTCCTTCGGTGCAATCTTCAACGAGCCTGAACCTGCCATGGAAGTGGGGCGTCACCTGATGGCGAGAGTAGCCTCAGACATGCGCGCATGGCTCGATGCTGGGCTCAATCCTGGACGGGTTGCCGTCAATCTATCAGCGGCTGAGTTCATGCAGCCCGATCTTGCAGATTACATTCTGCGTCTTCTCGCTGAGAAGGACATTCCGCTCAAGAACTTCGAGGTTGAAGTTACTGAGACTGTGCTGCTCGGCAGGCGCTCTGAGGTGGCAGCCGCAATCTTAGAGCAGCTTCATCAGCAAGGTGTTCTCATTGCTCTCGATGACTTCGGGACGGGCTATGCGTCTCTCACTCATCTCAAGCAATTTCCGGTCGATCATGTCAAAATTGATCGCAGCTTCATCATGAACCTTGAGCAAGATGCTGGAGATGAGGCGATTGTCGCTGCCGTTGTCGGTCTTGGAAGAAGCCTGAACCTTCAGGTCACAGCCGAGGGGGTGGAGACGGAGGGGCAGGCGCAACGGCTTCGCACGTTAGGGTGTCAGAATGCCCAAGGATACCTCTATGCGAAACCGATGAATGCTGCGGACGTACCGGCATTTCTCTCTAAGCGGATGATTGGGACGCATCATCCTGGGAACATCCGTCTTGTAGACACTCCTAGCTAGATTGGTCCTAGCTTCCTATGGTGCGAGGGTTGGAGTTTCACGTCTGCCCATGCTCCGCCTATGGAGTTCCGGCCCGCCCAGTTTGCCACAAAGGCTTTCGGTTCGAAGCAGATACAGAGGGCGACCGCCCAAGGGACTTGGGGAGGGTGGTCCAACAATTGACTGGAACCTTGACGCTCAGCCCTTCCTACTCTCCGTGGCAGTCAGCCTTCGCACCATAGGTCGAAGTTCCAGGGGAAGGCGGCTGGCCACCTCCAGGTCCGTGAATCGGCCTTGCACCTGCACCTGGGATCATCCTGGTTCGAAGGTCGCTCCGACCGGAGGGACTTTCGAGGGCATTTCTCGCTTTACAGTCCATTCGGTTTTCTCTGGCATCCATCGGCTGAGTAATGGAAGACAGGAAGAGCGGTAGTGTTCGGCCCATCGCATTCTCACAGAATCTGGCGCATGATGAACGCTCTGATTGATGCTCGCCCCGAATGGGCCGACCAGGATACCTTCGAGGCCGACCGCGAGAAGATGCTTCGGTATGGCCTCTCAGCAGGCATGACTCTGAAAGAGCTTCTGCGGATCACCGATCCAGATGTAGTCCTGGGGTTGTGGACGGTGGCGGAGGCTAAAACCGCCGAAGCCTGAGAAGAAAATACCCCCTTTGCTTCGACTCTGGTTCACTGATCGACTTGCGAAGCTTGAGGTTGCCCGACACACTTCTGTGAAGCACAAATCACGGGAGGATCACCATGACGCAGCAAGCGATGGACGTGTCTGCTCCGGGTCTGCTGGATGCCTCAACCAAGATCAAAGCTGTGGCACAGAAGACCCCGGTGCGTCAGGCTCACAAGGCACGCCCGTCTAAAGAGCCAGCCAATCCGATCTACCTTCTTGCGGCGATCACACTTGGCATCCCACTTATTTCGATGATCCCGCTCGTTGGGATGAACCCCAGCGTGCAGGAAGGGACACTCGCGACCATCACAATGTTCCTTGTCTTTTCCGCCTTCCTCGTCGCTGCGGTCTTCGAGATCAAAAGACTGGCTGACGAGTCGTCTGATCAGACCCAGCACTGAAAGACGAGGAATCAATCCTGTTCCTTATGTCTCCGATCAGGTCAGGGAGTGTTACAGGTTCAACCAAGGTGGAGCCGACCACCAGTGAGCAGGCGGTGCAGGAGCTTGCACCGCCTGCCGGGAATGTCTTCAGCAGTTGGTTTGCTGTTTGGTCGTGGTGCCTGTTGCGTCGGAAGTTTGTTTCGTTGTTGTCGAGCACCCGTCGCGCCACCCACACCAGCGCCCACAGCAGCCCCGACCGGACCTCCCACAACTGCGCCCGCCGCACCGCCTGCGGCGGCACCGGCTGCGGCCCCTCCTGGGTCTGCGATGGCAATGGACGGGAGCAGGAAGGCGGTTGCAAGAACAGCGTATTTCATCTCGACACGCATGACTGTTTCTCCACACGGGCCAATCGCGGACTGCGATCTGTTGCCGACTTAACGGCTGCGGCACCAAGGCGTTTCAGCTTAGCGCTCCCTGGCTCAAAAGGGGTCCTGAGGTAATCAGTCCCTGATCCTGCAATTTGGCGGCACAGAGGTAATGACCAACAGTGATTTCGGAAGAATGTCCTTGCCAAAGTTAAGCAAGAGGCATAGGTGAGGCCAAGATCACAGGCATCTGTGTGCTGTATGGGTCGTTCCTGCTGATCCTGTTTGGACATCAACTTGTTCTATATACCTTCCCAAACCAATTCCCGTGCAGCCGAGGGCAAGAGAACCATGAGCGAGAGCGCAACCTCTCCGAACTATATCGAACTTTGTGCTGATATCGTCTCGGCCTATGTCAGCAACAACTCCGTACAAGCTGCCGACCTGCCGTCGCTGCTCAACTCCGTCTATGCCGCTTTGACGAAGACCACACAGGGGCAGCAGGAGGAGCCGAAGGCTGAGTTGGTGCCAGCCATTTCGGTGCGGAAGTCCGTCACTCCGGATTACATCATCTGCTTGGAAGACGGAAAAAAGTTCAAATCGCTGAAGCGCCATCTGCGGACGACCTATGACATGACGCCCGAGCAGTACCGCGCCAAGTGGAACCTACCAGCCGATTACCCGATGGTTGCGCCGAACTACGCGAAGGCTCGGTCTGAGCTTGCTAAGACGATGGGGCTCGGCCAGCAGCGCAAGAAGGGCAAGGCTCCGGTGGAAGTTGCGGCCAATGATACTGTTCCTGCGAAGAGCCGTCGCACGAAAAAGGCAGCCTAGCTCATTCCGCCACTAGGCGGATCAGCCATCGCCGCTCAGCCAAATTCCCGCGAACCCGGTACCACCCAGTACCGGGTTTTTCTTTCGAGGCTTGTCCGATCCCTACGCCGTGACCAAGCCCACGGGGCAGATGTTGAACATGCTCCAGATGGCTTGGCGCAGGGCCAAGGACTACTTTGCCGGGACAGGCTCTTTTGCTGGTGTGGACGCCGCCTTCTGCGCCGCTCCATCAGCATCGTGTCTCAGCTTATCGACAGCCTCGGTGCGTTTGACCTGAAGCTCCCTCTGGCGGTCAGCCTCAGCCTTTGCTCCGTCCTCGGACACATACGATCCGCGATAGTGGCACATGGTGTCCTCCATCTCTCGATTGACTGTCCGAATGATCGGCAAAGCCCATCTCGAACGGCCCATCCAAGGGCTAAGGGCGCGGTTGGCCCATAGTTTCAGCATGGCTGAAAAGAAAGTACGCCGACGAGTGCGGGGCCTTGGTACCCACGTCCCTATGGGATCGGCAGAAGAACGCAGCAACCAGGGAGCCGATCCAGAACGCTCACTCTTTCGAGGCGGGCATTCTCTCGCTCCTGGCGCAGATGCCCCATGACCGGATTGAAGTTGGCATGGCTCGCCGGGAGGGCATGAGCAGTGTGGCGGCTGCCTTTGGGGCAGAGCGCAGCCCGCACGCCATGACGTGTCGAGCCAGTGGACAGGTTCTACGCATCGGCGTCGATGCTTTGCGAGGAGCCGTACGGCAAAGCCCATCGCTCAATGGCCTGCTCGGACGCTACCTGTACTATCTGATAACCCAGACCAGTCAGACAGCCTATGCCAATACGAGCATGAACTTGGAGGCGCGGCTGGCCCGCTGGGTGCTGATGACCCATGATCGCACAGATGGCTTTGAACTCTCCTAACGCACGACTTCCTCTCGGCCATGCTTGGTGTGCGCCGCACCGGGGTGACGACGGCCACCCATGTGCTCGAAGAAGCCCGGATGATCCGGGCCGAGCGGGGACGCATCACCGTGCCCAATCGCGAGAAGCTGGAAGACTTGGCAAATGATGCCTACGGCATAGCCGAGGCCAAGTATGCGCGCCTGATCGATCAGGTGTAGCGATGCATCGCTACTTCTTCAACGTCAGACGGGACGGAGTGCTCATCCCCGACCGTGAAGGTGACGAGTTGCCCGGTGTGGACGCGGTGCAGAAGCTTGGCCTTGACACTGTGCAGGACATGATACGGCTGCCGCATATCTATGGCGAGATCGCGAGTGGCAGAAGGATGCGTTCGTCATCACCGATGAGAACGGCGTAACCGTGCTGATCCTGCCGTTCGCGGACAACAAGGCCGATATTGAGTTCACGTGGCCGAGCCGATGCCTTCACGGACTATCGTACTGAGGCACCAGCCGCTCCTGCGTGAGCGGCGCTTCGAGGCGGAAGTGAACACCACACGGCTCGAACTCGTATTGAATGTCAGCATGGCACTGCGTCGTGAGTATCCTGCGGATCAGGGTGGACCCAAACCCACGACGACTTGGCTCTTCGACCGGTGGTCCGCCCATTTCCGTCCAGTCCAGGAGCAGCTTGCGAGCACCCTCCTGCTCCAGAACATCCCACCGGACCTGAAGCTTGCCTTCAGGCACCGACAGCGAGCCATACTTTGCCGCGTTCGTCGAGAGTTCATGGATCGCCATGCCAAGCGGCACCGCGAGATCAGCCTGCATTTGAACAACAGGCCCATCGAGGATGACGCGGTCTTCAGCTTCGGATTTATAAGGTCCCAGTTCCGCCGTGAGTATTTCGCCCAGAGATGCGGTCTGCCAGTAATCCTCGGTCAGCATCGTATGGGTGTTCGCCAGCGCGACGATCCGGGCCACAAACGAATGGTAGAACTCATCGACCGACTTTGCGGAGCGGGCCGTTGCACCAACCAGCGCCTGAACTGTGGCAAGGGTGTTCTTCACCCGGTGGTGAAGTTCACGGATGAGAAGGGTCTGCCGCTCATGCGTTCGTTGACGCTCCTCCAGATGCGCCTGCACCTCGCGTTGGCGCTTTCTCGCCCGAAGAGCCGAGCCAACGGCATCGGCCAGCACGTCGGGATGAAAGGGCCGCTCCAGAACCGTGACGTTCGCCAACAGCTTGCGCAGACGCGGATCAGGCGTGAGCCCGCGCTGCGTTAGAAGGATGAAGGGAAAGTCCGACCAAGGGGGCTGCTGGGAAATCCAGCTAGCAAGCGCCTTCCGGTTAGAGGAAAGCAGGGCCTCCTCAGTCAGAATGGCACAATCCGCATCATCCAGACTCACCACAACTCTGTCCAGATCGGCACATTGGGTGGAGCCGATGCCGACTTCTCTCAGGATTGCGGCAGCCACATCGGCATCCCGCCCGACCGGTGCCAAGATCAGAACCGACCCGCGACTAAGCTGCATGGCCGTCCCGGTCCTTGAGAAGGGATGCTTCCGCACCTTCATAGGTAGGTACGCCTGTGAGAACCCCACGGAAGTTCTTCAGAGGCTCGCCGACCCGCACGCCTGCGCTGTCGATCCGGTACTCACGAATCGTGTCCTCATGCGAACCGGTCCGCTTTTTGATCACCGAGATGGCGCGTCTAATCCGCCCTTGGGCCTCGAAGAACCGCATGAGCACCACGGCGTCGCTGAGATAGGTCATGTCGATGGGGGTTGCCATCTGACCGACCATGCCATGCTGAGCCAGGATCAGGATTGTGACCACGCCCTGCTGGTTCAGATAGGTAAGGAGTTCGTGCATCTGGAGGGCGACGAACTCCTCCTCGGGCATGGCATTGAGATAGCCGGTCAGGCTGTCGATCACGACCACCCGCGCCCCTGCGGCCTCGACGCTTTCCCGCACAAGAGAGGAGAACTCCCCAGGCGACAGGTCTGCCGGATCAACCTGCTCGATTTGCAGGGTTCCTGTCTCCACATGCGGGGCCACGTCCATCCCGATGCTCGTCGCCCGCTTCAGGAAGATGCGCTTCGTCTCGTCAAAGCTGATGATGAGGGAGGTCTCGCCTCGGTTGAGGGCCGCCTGGACGTAGGCCAGCGCGAGGGACGACTTGCCGACCCCTGAAGGGCCAACGATGAGCGTGCTGGTGCCTCGGTGCAAACCGTCGCCGAGGAGCGCATCGAGTTCCGCAACGCCGCTCGTGGCGGCCTCTGAGTCAAACTCCCGATGGTGCTCGGCGGCAATGAGGCGGGGAAACACATGGACGCCGCCGCGCCGGATCACCATGTCATGGTAGCCGCCCCGGAAGTCCGTGCCGCGCATTTTGATGACGCGTATCCGGCGCTTCTCGGCTCCATACACGGGCGCGAGTTGCTCCAGGCGAATGACCGCATGGCTGATGCTATGCAGATTGAGGTCGTCCTGCTCGGAGGTGAGATCATCGAGCATCAGCACCGTGGCGTTGTTCAGCAGAAAGAAGCTCTTGAGGGCCAGCACCTGCCGTCGATATCGCAGCGAGCCTTGGGAGAGGAGGCGGATTTCAGAGAGGCTGTCGAACACCACCCGAGAGGGTTTGACCCGCTCGATCTCCTCCAGGGCCATCCGGACAGTCTCGCCAAGTTCAAGATCGGAGGAATGGACCAGGGTCTGGAGTTGCTTGGGATCGAGGCTCAGTTCGGGCGGGACAAGCTCATAGATGTCGATGCCATCCAGTGACCAGCCGTGCCGCTCGGCGACATTCAGGAGTTCGCGCTTGCTCTCGGACAGGGTGATGTAGAGGCAGCGCTCGCCCGCAGCCACGCCGTCGAGAAGGAATTGCAAGCCAAGGGTGGTCTTGCCGCAGCCGGGGCGGCCTTCGATCAGGTGGGCGCGGTTGGAGGCATAGCCGCCGTTCAGAATGGGGTCGAGCCCCGGCACCCCGGAGGGAAGCGGGGTGGCGTCGAGAGGTTGTTCAGGCGTCATTGGGTATCCGAGGGAGAAGGGGCTGGAGCCAATATAGGGGACGGCGATTGGAAGAAAGTACCCTTGAGGAGCTTGGTTCCTGCGGCATATGCCTTTTGCTGCGCAACTCTGTGGCAACTGACTGATCCACAGCGATTCGAGGTTATGGCTTCCCTTAACTCTTCCCACCTTGAATGACTGTGAGCTTCCGCAACATCGGCGGGAGGTCCGGGGAGGGCGGCTGGTCGCCTCCAGGTCGGTGAACCGGGCCTTGCACCTGGAATCAGACTGGTTTGGAGGTCGCTCCCACGGGAGGGACTCCCTCGGGCAGTCGAGAGCAATCCTGGCGAGAAGGTCGCATAGCGGGATGTCGGCCCCGTACTTCTCAGCCAAGCGAGCGAGCCGGTACTGACCCTTGCGATGAGGGCAGATGGGGCAATCGATCCGGACGATCACCCATGGGAAATCAGAGAGCCGCTCGACCATGTCCGTAACAAAGCAGCGAAGTCCAGAACAATTAGAGAACAAATTTGTTGGGCTCGGGTTCGAGCGGTTGGGCCAGCAGAGCCTGCTGTGGGCTGCGCATAGCTGGGCAGGAGTGGGAAACCTGGAGACGAAAGAGGACCAAAATTGGTTGGCTTAGCCGGTTTCCCACTTCGACTAAGTTACGGCAATCATTGATAACATTCGCCCCGCGTTGGATCGGGCTGATACGCTACGCGCCCGGTGCCCGCACCATGCTACGGGTAAGGTAAATAATCCGTAGACGTCGTGGACGTCGATACGCCGCGACCAAGGTCGAGGCGATCGTCAGATCAAAGGCAGATCTCAACTCTTTTGGTGCGTTCTTGGGCTTGAGCCATGCCATGACCGGTCCGGTCCATCATGTCGTTGCGGACGAGACTGCGAATGACAAGGCGGGAGGTCCACGCCAACGGCTAAGTCGTCCCGAAGAACTGGTGGCCGTGTGCGGGCCAACATCGGAATGAACCCGCAAGGATGCTACGATAAGCCGGTGCTGCTGATGGGAGGCGCCCATGAGAACCTCACTGGTTTACGGCCCTGGTCATCGGTCTCTGCGGGAGTGCGTCGGCCGCGACGCGCCCCCCGGACGGAGCCCAGGCTAAGCCGGTCAACATCATCCTGTCGGACTTTGCGTTCACGCCACAGAACGTGCGCCTGCATCACGGCCAGGCCTACCAGCTTCGTCTCATGAACCGGGGCTCGGGCG
>NZ_VOSK01000020.1 GCF_009296175.1 Microvirga tunisiensis
GGAAGCGTAGAATGGTTCATGGCGGGTGGGTTCTCCCAGAAATGAGGCGGATCGGATTCAACAACCAAATCCTAAGTCATCTCAGGCACTTGAGCTACACCCGCCAACCCTCCATGAATTTTCCGGGTTAGGTCCCTCGCCCATCTGGACGACGACCTGGACGCTCCACTTGTCGCCGACGCGTGATAGGATCTCGGTCACCGTCCGGCAGTTGGTGGGAACATGGATGTGACTGGGTGACATGAAAGTGCCTCCTTGCGCGACGCCCAGGAAGTTACTTAATGAGCCTCGGTTACAAAACGGAACTTAAGGGTTCCGGCCTTCGAATGCAAACCAAGGACATGTCATGAAGCCCAAGCTTCACATCATCATCGGCAGCACCCGCCCTGGCCGGATCGGCCCCAGCATCGCCCAATGGTTCAACGACTACACGGCCGAGCATGGCAAGTTCGAGCCTGTTCTGGTCGATCTGGCGGAGTTCAACCTGCCGGTCTTCGACGAGCCCGAGCACCCGATGAAGCAGAACTACCGCCATGCCCATACCAAGGCTTGGGCTGCGAGCGTGAGCGCCGCCGATGCCTTCGTATTCGTGACGCCGGAGTACAACTACGCTCCGCCCCCGGCTCTCGTGAATGCGTTCAATTACCTGTCCCGCGAATGGAACTACACTCCCGTCGGCTTCGTGAGCTATGGCGGCATTTCGGGCGGCCTGCGTTCGGTTCAGGTGGCGAAGCAGATCGTCACGACCCTGAAGATGATGCCGATTCCGGAAGGCGTGCCCATGCCGATGGTGTTCCAGAACCTGGACGAGACCGGCAATCTCAACGCTCCCGACATCTACAAGACCTCGGCGGCCACGATGCTCGACGAACTCTTCCGCTGGACGGAAGCGCTCAAATCGCTCCGGGCCGAGCGCAAGACTCCCCTGAAGGCTGCCGCTTAAACGCCGACCGATATCCGTCAAAGGAAAAGGCACCGCTGCAGCGAACAGCGGTGCCTTTGTCATTTCATAGCGGGCAATTCGTCAGAGACGCCCGGCCAGCGCATCCTCGAAGAGCTTGCGGGCGCTCTCCTTGGCGATCGGCACCGGATTGCCGCCGGCGGTGGGATCGTTGGGCGCCATCTCGGACATTTCGTCGAAACGAGCCGCATCGACCTTCAGGCCTTCCAGGGTGTGCGGCACGCCAAGATCCTTACGCAGTTGCAGCACCCAATCGAGGAAGGCGTGGAACGAAGGTTCCAGGCCGATATAGGCGGCGAGCCGCTCGATCCGGGTCTCGATGGCCTTGCGGTTGTAGACGAGCACATAGGGCATGAAGACCGCATTGGTCAGGCCGTGGTGGGTGTCGTAGAGCGCGCCGGTCGGATGCGAGAGGGCGTGAATCGCACCCAATCCCTTCTGGAACGCGGTAGCGCCCATGGCGGCGGCCGACATCATCTGCGCGCGGGCTTCGATATCCTTTCCGTCCTTGTACGCCCGCGGCAGGTATTCCTTCACGAGGCGGATGCCCTCGACCGCAATGCCGTCCGCCATCGGGTGATAGCCCGGTGCGCAATAGGCCTCGATGCAATGCGCGAGCGCATCGAGGCCCGTGCCCGCCGTGATGTGCTGCGGCATGCCAACCGTGAGCTCCGGATCGCAGATCACGATCTTCGGCATCATCAGCGGATGGAAGATCACTTTCTTGGTGTGGGTGGATTCCTGCGTGATCACGCCGGCGCGGCCGACTTCGGAACCCGTACCCGCCGTCGTCGGGACAGCGATGATCGGGAGAATGCCTTTCGGGTCGGCGCGGGTCCACCAATCGCCGATATCCTCGAAATCCCACATGGGACGGGCCTGGCCCGCCATGAAGGCGATGACCTTGCCGGCATCGAGCGCCGAGCCGCCGCCGAAGGCTACGACTCCGTCGTGCTTTCCGGCCTTCAGAGCCTCGAGACCCTTGTAGACATTGGTCTCGACCGGGTTCGGCTTGATGTCCGAGAAGATCGCGGCCCTCAGGCCGGCGCTCGTCAGTTGATCCAACGCCGCCTTCGTCATGGGCTGTGTGGCCAGGAATGGATCCGTCACGATGAGCGGCGCCTGCAGGCCAACCGACTTGCAGGCATCAGTGAGTTCGGAAATGCGGCCTGCGCCGAAGCGGATCGCGGTGGGATAGTTCCAGTTGGATCGGGGAGACGTGGTCATGATGCTTTCAATCAGATCTGGCGGAGGTGGTAGGATTTCGGACGGGTGAGCGAATCGTAGGCCAGTCGCGAAAGGCTCGCGCCGCGGCCGGTGTCCCTCACGCCTGTCCAGGCGAGCGCGGGATCGAGATAATCGCAGCGATTCATGAAGACAGTGCCGGTCTCCAGCTTTTCGCCGATGGCTTCCGCCGCATCGACATCCGAGGTCCAGATGGCGGCGGAGAGGCCATAGGGCGAGTCGTTCATGAGGCGGATCGCCTCCTCGTCGCCCTTGACCTTCATGATGCCGACGGTCGGGCCGAAGCTCTCCTCGCGCATGACGCTCATGGCATGGTCGACGTCGGTGAGCACCTGCGGCGCGAGGTAGGCGGAATTGCCGGCATCGGCCGGGAACTTCTTGGCGTCGATATGGGCCTTCGCGCCCTTTGCCACCGCTTCCGCGTTCTGCTGGCGCACCAGGTCGGCGAAGCGCTTGTGTGCCATCGGGCCGAGCGTCGTCGTCTCGTCGAGCGGGTTGCCGAGCACGTATGTGTTCACGAGATCGATCGCGCCCTCGACGAAGCGGTCGTAATGCTTCTCGTGGACGTAGATGCGCTCGATGCCGCAGCAGCACTGGCCCGAGTTGAAGAACGCGCCATCCACGAGGTTCTCGATGGCGTGATCGATGTTGGCATCCTCGCGCACATAGGCCGGATCCTTTCCGCCGAGTTCGAGGCCGAGCGAGGTGAACGTGCCTGCCGCTGCGCGCTCGATGGCACGGCCGCCGGAGACGGAGCCGGTGAAATTGCAGTGATCGACAAGACCGGAGCCCAGGATGCGGCTCGTCTGGTCGTGACTCAGGTGCAGGTTCTGGAACAGGCCCTTCGGCATGCCCGCCCGGTCCATTGCCATCTGAAAGCGCTCGCCGGCGAGCACCGTCTGCGAGGCATGCTTCAAGAGCACCGCATTGCCGGCCATGAGCGCCGGCACGATGGTGTTGATGGCGGTGAGATAGGGATAGTTCCAGGGTGCGATGACAAGAACGAGACCTACGGGCTCGCGCTTGATCATGCGGCGAAAGCCCGGCTTCTCGTCGTCGGCCGGGATGGGATGCAGGCTCTTCTCCGCAATCCCGATCATGTGGCGCGCGCGCTCCTCGACCCCGCGGAACTCGCCACCATAACGCACCGGGCGGCCCATCTGCTGGGCGATTTCGGGCACCACTTCCTGGTTCATCGCAAGCAACGCGTCGAGGAAGGCGGAGACCTTGCCGGCACGCTCCGACAGCGAGGTGTTTCGCCACGCCTTCTGCGCCTCTCGCGCCGAGGCAATAGTGGAATCGATGGCAGTCTCTGACATGATAGGACGGCGGACGAGCTCGCGTCCGTCGATGGGGGAAATGCAGACGATATCGGAATCGGCCATGATGTTATGTCTGAAAGACCATGATCCCAGAGAATCATGGTCTTCTCCTGTGCTTTGAGTCTGGATGAATCTTTTAGATGATCTCGAAGTAGCGGGCGAGTTGCCAATCGGTGATGGCCTTGCGGGCCTCACGCTCCTCCCATTCGCGCGTGGCCGCATAATGCTCGACGAAGGTGTCGCCGAAGAGTTCACGCGCAGCCTTGGAGCCCTTCAGACGCTCGGCGGCCTCGCCGAGGGAGCGCGGCAGGGCCCGCTCCTTGGGATGCTCGACCGCATAGGCATTGCCTTCGATGGGCTCACCCGGATCGATCCGGTTCTCGATGCCCCAGAGGCCGGAGCCGATCGCGGCGGCCAGCGCGATATACGGGTTGATGTCGGCGGCAGCGACCCGGTACTCCACGCGCTGCGACTTTTCGGAACCGGGAACGACGCGCAGGGCCGTGGTGCGGTTCTCGACACCCCAGGCAGAATCGGTCGGCGCCCAGAAGCCCGGAATCAGTCGCGTGTAGCTGTTCACCGTGCAGGCGACCATGGCGAGCAGTTCCGGCATCAGCTTCTGCTGACCGCCAACGAACCAACGCATGGTTTCCGACATGTTGTGCTTAGCCTGTGGATCGTAGAACGCGCCCTTGCCGGAGGTGATATCGCGCAAGGAGGTGTGCAGATGGCCGGACTGGCCAGGCCAGTCGCGCGACCACTTCGCCATGAAGGTCGCCATCCAGCCGCGGCGCTGCGCCAAGATCTTGGTGTAGGTCTTGAACAACGCCGCCTTATCGGCCGCCTTCAAGGCATCATCGACGCGGATCGCGGCCTCCAGAACACCGGGGCCAGTCTCCGTGTGCAGTCCCTCGATCTCGAAATCCATCCTGTTCGCGAGGTCGAGAAGCTCGTGATAAAAGTCCGCGTGAACGCCTGAGCGCAGCACCGAGTAACCGAAAAAGCCCGGCGTGATGCTCTTCAGGTCGCGATAGTTCTTCTCGCGCACGGAATGCGGCGTTTCCTCGAACAGGAAGAACTCGAACTCCGCTGCAGCCGAAACGGCAAAGCCCATATCCTCCGCTTTTTTCAGCACACGGCGCAGCACGCCGCGCGGACAGGCGGCCTCCGCATAGCCGTCGAACTCGGCGAGGAAGAAGGGCAGGTTGTTCTCGAAAGGAATGAGCCGCATGGTCTCCGGCAGCACCCGCACCGACGCGTCCGGATAGGCCGTATGCCAGCCGGTGAGCTTCGTGTTGTCGTAGAGCTGATCGTTGGAGTCCCACCCCAGCACCACGTCGCAGAATCCGAAGCCCTTCTCGAGAGCGGATTCGAACTTGTCGCGGGCAATGTACTTGCCGCGCATGATGCCGTCGATGTCGACAACGCCGACCTTCACGAAGGGAAGATCGCGGCTGCGCACGTATTCCGCAGCCTCGGCGGCATTCTTGATCTTGGGAGCGTCCATTCGAAAAACCTTGACCGAAGAGGAAAAATGGGAGCGCGCGCAACTGCGCGCTCCCGGTTCGCATCAATGGGACTTGTATTCGCTCTCGCCCTTGGTGAGCGCGAACTCCTCCTCCGGCGAAAGGATGAGCTTATGGCGTCCGATGAGCAGGAAATAGGCCATCATCACCGCATAGTAGATGGCGACGCCAATGACGGCTGTCTGGAAGACCGAGTCCGTCAGCTGGAAGTAGAGCGTCACCGCCGCGATCACCATGCAGATCACCGCGCCCGCGATGCCGAAGGGGCTGGTGTAAGGCCGATGCAGGCTCGGGAACTTCTTCTTGAGCACGATATAGGACATGCCCTGCATGAAGTAGGCGAGCATCGCACCTGCGACCGCCATGTTGAGCAGCGTGCCGCCGATGACGGTGGCACCCGCTTCGGCACCGCGCGCGAACCAGATGATCAGCATCACCACAAGACCGAGCACAGCGCCCGCGATCAGCGCCATATGCGGAGTCCTGCGCTCTCCGTGAGTAACCGACAGGAAGCTCGGGAAGTAGCCCGCCCGCGAGAGCGAGTAGATCTGCCGCCCGAAGGCGAAGATGATGGTGTGGAACGAAGCGATCAGTCCGATCACCGCAACCGCCGCCAGGATCTTCGCGATATCCGTGCCGAACAGGGTGCGGAACCCGTCGAGCAGCGGCTCGCCGGACTTGCCGAGGCCTGCGGCGCCCGGCGCGATGCCCGTATTCAGGAAGAGCACGAGGAACGCGGACGCGATCAGTGTGAGGATACCGGCGATGATGCCCTTGGGCATGTCCCTCTGCGGATCGTGCGACTCCTCCGCCGCGAGCGGCAGCTGCTCGATGGCCAGGAAAAGCCAGACTGCGAATGGCAGTGAGGCCAGAATGCTGCCCACGCCCATGGGCAGGAACGGGCCGTTGCCGTTTGGCATCTCCGCACCATCAGGGCCTATGTTCAGCGCCCAGCGCGAGAAGTCGAACTGACCGGAGAACAGGACCGACAGGTAGAAGGCGGCAAGCACGGCAAGGGCCGCGAGTGTTACGCCCACCGTGACCTTGAACGAGAGCTCGACGCCGATGATGTTGAGCCCGACGAACAGCGCGTAGCACAGCACCCAGTAGACGGGCTGGAACGCCGGCGCCGTCTCGAAGATCGCCGACAGATACGAGCCGATGAAGAATACGATCACGGCGGGCGTGAGCACGAACTCGATATTCTCGGCAATGCCCGTGACGTATCCCGCCCACGGCCCCATGGAGGTGCGGGCGAAGGAATAGGCGCCACCCGTATGCGGCAGGGCCGGCGACATCTCGGCGAGCGAGAAGGTGAGGCCGAGATACATGATGGCGATGATGATGGTCGCGAAGAACATCGAGCCGAAGCCGTTCGCGAGACCCAAGTTCCAGCCCGAGTAATGGCCAGAGATCACCGCCCCGACGCCGAGCGCCCAGAGCGACCAGACGCGGGCATGACGCTTGAGACGCCGCGCTTCAAAATAGCTTTCATCCACCGTGGTGTAGGTAATGCCGGCAGAGCCCTGCGCTCCGGCCGGCGGGGCATGTACCCCGGTACTTCCTTGTCCGACTGACATCGAGTTGATCCTCCAAGAAGTTCTGTCTTTCGGGTCACGGCACATTCTGCGCCATGCCCGTCATCAGAGCGTCCGTGCCCCCTCCCTCAAAAGCGGCGCCAGACGGTTGGCCCACGACGCCTGTCCGTCTTGTGTGCGGATCAGGTCGTTGCGGATTTCGATCATCAGCGGAGGAAGGCCGCGCCTCTCGGCGTGGCGCTCAAGGGTGTGGAACACCCGATCCGCCGGTGAATAGGGTTCGTTCATGCCGACGACGAGTGCCGGATCCTGTTTCAATCCGGCCTCGACGCTGCGCGCATAGCGCTCATCATGGTTGAAGATCAGGCCGATCTGCCAAGGGCGCGGCACATCCCGGTAAACCGGTGTGAAGGAATGGATGGAGACGATTGCCATCAGCTGCCCTTCCGCCTCACGGGCCTTCGCGAAGGCGTCGACCGCGCCGTGAAACGCATCATATACCTCGCGTACGCGGGTCGACCGCTCCGTCTCATCGAGATCGACGTTGCCCGGAATCGTGGTGCGCTCGCTGAGCGTCCAGATCGAGTCAGGCGCGGACGGCTCCCGGTTGAGGTCGAGCACGAGGCGCGAAACGGTGGCATGGATCAGGGGCGCATCGAGCAGGCGCGAGAGTTCTTTCGCCACGCCAAGCGCCCCGGGGTCCCAGGCGATGTGGCTTGCGAGCTCGGCCGACCCGAGTCCCAGGGTGCCATAGCGCGCCGGAAGGCGGTTGGAGGCATGTTCGCAGATGAGCAGGATCGGTGAGCGTCCTTGCGGATTCTCCACGACGGCAACCGGCTGCTCTGCCGTTGCGGCAGAGGATGGATCGGCCGGCTTCCGACTCGCCTGCGTCATGCAGTTCTCCTTTGACCTGCCTCGAGGCAGGCCAGCCCCCGTTTGAACGCTTGATACGTTTCTTTTATTTTTCTCGCGTTCTGAAATTTCTGATACAGCTTTTCAAAAGCGTCAAGGAGGGGGTGTGAATCAATCCGGTATGCGTGACGACCATCGCCCCTCTCCAACCGATCCATCGAGCCTGGCCGAGCGCATCCGCCATGAGATGGATACCTTCACCCCCAGCGAGAAGCGTGCTGCCCATCTTCTCCTGAGCCATTATCCCTTCGCCGGGCTCGATACGGTGGCCGAGTTCGCTTCCCGGGCCGGCATTTCCGCACCGTCAGTCCTGCGATTCGTCACGCGGCTCGGTTTCGGCGGCTTTCCGGATTTCCAAAAGCATTTGCGCGGAGAACTGGAAGCCCAACTTCTCTCGCCGCTCGCCAAGGCGGGTCCCTCCGACAAGGGCCAGGGTGCGCCGGCGCTCGCTTCCTTTGCGGAAGCCGTCATCGGGAACTTGCGGGCGACGGTGGAGAACATCGCCCCGGCGGAATTCGACGCGGTCGTGGCGCTGCTGTCGGATCCGCGCCGACACATCCATTTTACCGGAGGGCGCTTCACCGGGGCGCTCGCGCGCTATGCCGAGAGCCATTTCCGCATCGTGCGCAGCCACGTGGATTTCATCGAAGGCCAGCCCGTCCTCTGGCGCGACCGGCTGATCGAGATCGGCCGCAAGGACGTGATCGTCGCCTTCGACATCCGCCGCTATCAGGAGGATGTCACGGCGCTGTGCGAGACGGCCGCGAAGCAGGGCGCGACGGTCGTTCTTCTCACCGATCCCTGGCTCTCACCCATCGCCCGCGTCGCCCGGCACGTGCTGCCGGCGCACATCGTGGCGCCCTCCAACTGGGACTCGTCCACCGGTCTCCTGCTCCTGACGGAGGCGCTCGTCGCGGCCGTCACCAAACACCTGTGGGACACCGCCAAGCCACGCATGGAGGCGGTCGAGCGGCTGCGGAGCGGGAGATCGTAATGGCCTATTCCGCGGCTTCCGGCTGGCGTCGTTGCAGCCACGCGATGAGAAGCGGCAGAACCAGTCCGATGCCCAGGAAGCGAACGAGGTGGTGGATGCCCACATAGAGCGGATCGAGTCCGAGGATCAGCGCCAGCACGGTCATGGCTTCGAGTCCACCGGGGGCGAAGGCCACGAGTCCGTTGGCGAAGCTGACCCCTGCGAGCCAGGCCGCGACACCTGCGAAGAGCGCGGCCACCACCATGCCGACCGTGAAAGATCCGAAAGCCGCCACCAGCGCTCGCCTCAGGGTCGAGCGCTGGAGATTGCGGAACCGTTCGGCGATGAAGAGCCCGATCAGCACGAGGCCGCCCGTGGCGATGACCGGAGGGATGACGCCCGTCACCCATTCGGTGCCATGGCTGACGGAACTGACGATGGTGGCGCCGAGCAGGATCGGAGCGGCCACTTTCAGCCGGTTGAACACCGTCCCCAGAGCGAGCCCGCCGAGAAGAATGAAGGCCATGCCCTCCGGGCTCTCGATGGGAAGCCCCTCCCCGATCAGAGCGCCGCCATTACCCCCGCCGCCCGTGACAACGACGAGGCTCGGCAGGAGCGCGATGAGGACGAAGAGACGGAAGTTCTGCACGATGGCGATGGAGGCGACCTCCGCGTTCCGGTCGGCGGCCACCGCCAGAACAGTCGAGAGGGCACCGGGCACGGAGGCCAGCACCGCATCGGCCTTGCGCCAGCCCGACATGCGCGTGAGCCAGGCAGTCGAGGCGGCCGAGATCGCCACGACGCCGATGACAAGGAGGATGAGGCTGCCCGGATAGCGGCCCATGGCGGCGATGGCGGCCGGCGAGACCGCTGCCCCCATGGCGGCGCCGGAGGTCAGCATGGCGGCATCGGCAAGCGCCTTCGGCAGGGGCACGGCCCAACCGGTGAGGCCCCAGAGCGTGGCCGCGATAGCCGAGCCCGACAGCCAAGCGGCCGGAACGCCGAGCCCGTGGAAGACGAGCCCGCCGAGAGCGGCAACCAGGATCTGGATGAGATGGGCGAGGACGAGACGCATCACGGCTCTGCTCATGAACGTCCTTCACCGTCGCGTCAAATGCCGATGGTGCGCAGATGCCATGCGGTCACGATCTGCCCGTGCCTAGCGTATCGTGCGGAACAATGACCCCGGTTTCCGCACCGAACGGTGCGCTATCAAAGAGTGAGCATTGCAGAGATCTTAAAAGCCTGCTGAGATTGCGCTCACTCAAACAAGACGTGGAGGAAACGGTGCTGCACGGAATCGACCCGGCGCTCAATGCGGATCTGCTGTATGTGCTCCAGGCCATGGGCCATGGCGATGATCTCGTGATCTGCGATGCCAATTTTCCCGCTGATTCCATCGCGCGCCAGACGACCTACGGCCGGTTGATCCGCACGGACAATATCGGCTCGCCCCAGGCTATCCGCGCCGTCCTCTCGCTGATGCCCCTCGACAGCTTCGTCGAATATCCCGCAGAGCGCATGGAGGTCGTCGGCAATCCTGACGAACTCCCGGCCATTCAGCAGGAGGCCCAGACCGCGATTGATGCGGTGGCGCAACGCGATGCCGGACGCGACACGTGGCCGATGGGTTCGGTCGAACGCTTTGCGTTCTATGAGCGCGCGAAGAAGGCCTATGCCATCGTCGCAACCGGCGAGCGCCGCTTCTACGGCTGCTTCATCCTGAAGAAGGGTGTGATCCCGCCTCCGTAGAGAACCAAGCTCAGGCCACGAGCCTTGGCAGGGCCTCGCTGATGCGGCGGACCGCTTCTTCCACATCCTCGGGCCTGCGCAGGTAGCACAGACGCAGGTAGCCCTCGCCGGCTTCCCCGAAGGCAGAGCCCGGCGCGAGGCCGACATTGGCCTCGTCGATGAGCCGGAAGGCGATGTCCTTCGAGTTCGTTGCGCCCTTGATCTTCAGGAAGGCGTAAAAGGCGCCGCTCGGCGGCGCCAGTTCCACGAGGCCCGTCTCCGCCAAGCGTCCGACGATTTCCCGTCCGTAGCGTGCCTTGGCGATCTGGTCGGCCAGGAAGCTCTCACCCTGCTCGATGGCGGCGACGCCTGCGCGCTGGATGAAGACCGGCGTTCCGGACGTCTGGTACTGCACGAGGTTCTCGATGACCTGCCCCAAACCCAGTGGGGCCTCCAGCCAGCCGAGGCGCCAGCCGGTCATGGCCCAGTTCTTCGAAAAGGTCTGGATGAAGAGGATCTTGTCCTCCGGCTCCATCACATCGCGGAAGGATGGCGTGCGTCCATCGATGGAGAGCGCCGGGTCATGGACGAAACGGCTGTAGATCTCGTCTGCCATGATCCAGAGCCCATGACGCCGGGCCAGATCGAGTACGGTGCGAAGATCCGCATGGCTTGCGACCCATCCGGTGGGATTCGAGGGCGAGTTGATCACGAGGACGCGCGTCCGCGGCGTGATCGCCTTTTCGAGCCGCTCGAAATCGAGATGCCAGCCTTTGGCGTCGATCGTCATCGGCACCGCGACGGGCCGTGCACCGGCAATCGTGATCGCACCGGCGAAATTCGGCCAGGCGGGCGTCGGAACCAGGACCTCGTCGCCGTTGCCGGCGAGCATGCGGAAGGCGAGCTGCATCGCGGGCATGCCGCCGGAGGTGACGAAGAAGCGCTCGGGATCGAAGGCTTTGCCGTAGACCTGCTCGTGGTAGCCGGCGATGGCCTGGCGCAGTTCGGGAATGCCGCGCTGGTAAGTGTAGAAGGTCTCGCCCTTCGCGAGCGATTGGGCGGCTGCTTCGCAAATGAAGGACGGTGTCGGCAGATCGCCCTCGCCCACCCAGAGCGGGATGATGCCGGGCTTCAAGCGGCCGTAGCTGAAGACGTCGACGATCCCGCTCGTCGGCGCCTGCTCCGCTTCGGGGCGCAGGCTGAGAACGGATGGAATCGAGACGGACGCATTCATCGGAGACTTCCTCGAAAGACAGGCGAACAGGGATGGCCCGTTCGCCCGCTCAAGGCAAGCCTCGAACGCGTCTTATGACAAAAGACGAAGGGTCCAATCGAAACCGGTGATGGGTTTCAGGCTGTCCGGCCAGTCTTCAAGAGGTCGCGGATCTCCGTCAGCAGCTTCACGTCGGCCGGAATTTCCGCAGGCTTATCTGCCGTCCCGGTCTTCGCATCCTCCGCGCGGCGCAGGCGGTTCATACCCTTGACCAGGAGGAAGAGGATCCAGGCGATGATGGCGAAGTTGATGGCGACCGTGATGAAATTGCCCCAACCGAGCACGGCCCCCTGCTTCTTGGCTTCGTCGAGCGACCCCGCCGTGATGTTGCCTGTCAGGGCCGTGAAGTAGTTCGAGAAGTCAAGGCCGCCAGTGACGGCCCCGATGATGGGCATGAAGATGTCGCCGACGAGAGAATCCACGATCCTGCCGAAGGCGGCACCGATGATAATGCCGATGGCAAGATCGACCACATTGCCGCGCAGGGCGAATTGCTTGAATTCATTCCACATGACCGCACCTCTTTGCTTAGCCCCAAGCTAAAGCTGCCCGATCTGGGAATTTCGTCAAGCTTCCCGGCTGGCTAAAAGATCCTGCAGGTCGAGGCGCTGCGTGACCATCGCGAGTTCGCCATCGGCGGTTCTCGGCCACTGGTCTTGCGGACGGTCGACATAGAGCTCGATTCCGTTCCCGTCGGGATCGCTCAGGTAGAGCGCCTCGCTCACCCCGTGGTCGCTCGCGCCTTGCAGGGGAATGCCAGCCTGGGCCAGCCGATAGAGGGCATCGGCGAGGGCTGCCCGCGTCGGATAGAGGATCGCCACATGATAGAGGCCCGTGGTGCCGGGAGGCGGTGGGGAGCCGCCCTTGCTCTCCCAGGTATTCAGACCGATGTGGTGATGATAGCCGCCCGCCGAGACGAAGGCGGCCTGGGTACCGTAGCGCTGAATCAACTCGAAGCCGAGTACGCCGCAATAGAAGGCAAGCGAGCGTTCGAGATCGGCCACCTTCAGGTGAACATGGCCGATCCTGACGCCGGGATCGATGGGGCGTGCCACCGGCGTTCCGGTGACATCATGGGAAATGGGCTTGACCATGGGGGGTGCCTCAGGCTGACCGCGTGGACAACGCCGGAGCAGTCTTCGCCGATCCGGCCCGCACCGCAAGGGCGCCGTCGCCCAGGAGAGCCTGCGTCACGAGAGCCGCGATCCAGAACGCCAGGTATTCCCAGCCGCCATTCGGATTGTTGAAGAAGAACCCGGCCGGGCCGTGGACGAATGCAATGGCGCCGAGAAGGACCGGGATCAGGGCCAGCGAGACCCAACGGGTGAAGAACCCGACGATGAGGGCAATACCACCGGCCGTTTCGGCTGCAATGGTCAGGTAGGCCAGGGCCGGAGGCAGGCCGAGGCTGCCGAAGAATTGGGCCGCGCCAGCCGGCGTGAACACGAAGACCTTGAGGCCCGCGTGGGCGAGGAACAGGATTCCGAGCGTGATGCGCAGGATCAGGGCGGCGTAGGGAGCGGTGCGGGTATCGACCATGGGAGATCTCCTGAATTGGGTCCTCCCCTATGATCTCAAACTCAGAATATGATAATCCTTGCTTCAGAATATCACTTCACACCAAGAGAGTGAGATCGTTGCGATGCTCGACCGCGTTACCGGCATGCAGGTCTTCGTTCGCGTCGCGACGCTCGGCAGTTTCTCGGCGGCGGCGCGCGCCCTCGACCTGTCTCAGACCATGGTGACGAAGCATGTGGCAGCCCTCGAAGACCGGCTCGGCGTCAAACTGCTGCACCGGTCCACGCGCAAGCTGGTGCTGACGGAGGGCGGCCGGAACTATCTCACTGCCTGCGAGCGCATTCTCGCCGAGATCGAGGAGGCGGAGGCCTCCGCGAGCCTCGACCGCGTCGAGCCGAGGGAACGCTGCGGCTCAACGTTCCCCTCACCTTCGGCTTCCGGCAGGTCGTCCCGGCTCTCACCGAGTTCAGCCGGCTTTATCCCGCCGTCTCGTTCGACCTCGGCTTGGCCGACCGCTATGTCGATCTCATGGAGGAGGGATGGGATCTGGCGATCAGGATCGGGCGGCTGAAGGATTCGAGCCTCGTCGCGCGGCGACTCGCCGCCTGCCGAACCATCATCTGCGCCTCTCCCGCTTATCTGAAGCAGCACGGAATTCCGCAAACCGTGGACGATCTCGCCCAACACAATTGCCTCGGCTATACCCTGCCGAGCGTCATCGGGGCGAACCGGTGGGCGTTCGGCATCGACGGTGATATCGTGGTGCCGATCCAGGGCAATCTGCGGGCCAACAACGGCGACGCCCTGCTGGCTGCAGCCGTCGCCGGACAGGGGCTGATCTATCAGCCCACCTTTATCGTGGGCGACAGTCTGCGCGAGGGCAGCCTCGTTCCGGTTTTGAGCAACTATCCGACCTATGAGCCCGCCATCCATGCCGTCCTGCCATCGGGCCGACAGGCTCCGGCCAAGGTCCGCGCCTTCGTGGCGTTCCTGGCCGAACGCTTCGGGCCGGAGCCGGAATGGGACCGGGACCTGTGACTGCACCCGCCATGGCTTTCACGCCCTTAACCCGCTAAAGCTATTTTACATTTGCTTGTGAGGGTTGAGCCTATGGTTGCCACCTGGGCCGTCGTGTTGTCGGCGCTGGTTTATCTCTGCTTCCTGTTCACAGTGGCCCATTGGGGCGACGGCGGCGGGCGGCGCTTCATTCAGGGCCCGGCCCGCTCTACCATCGCGGCCCTTGCGCTTGCGGTCTATTGCACGTCCTGGACCTTCTTCGGATCGGTGGGGCTTGCGAGCCATTCCGGCTTCGACTTCCTCGCCATCTATATCGGCCCAATCCTCGTCATCGGCCTGGGCTATCCCCTCGTTGCCCGGATCGTCAGGGTGGCGAAGACGCAGAATATTTCCTCCATCGCCGACTTCGTCGCGGCTCGCTACGGCAAGAGCGAGCGGGTCGCCGCCCTGGTCAGCCTGATCGCGCTCGTCGGCTCCATTCCCTATATCGCGCTGCAATTGAAAGCGGTCTCGTCCTCGCTCGACGTGTTCCTGGGTGCGGCCAACGAGGCGTTTCCGTCGCAGCTTCCCTTCATCGGCGATCTCGCCTTCGTCGTCGCCCTCGTGCTGGCGGGCTTCGCCGTCGCGTTCGGCACCCGCCACACGGATGCGACCGAGCACCAGAACGGGCTCCTTCTGGCGATCTCCATCGAGTCGGTGGTGAAGCTCATCGCCTTCCTGGTCGTCGGCGTCTACATCACCTTCGTGATGTTCGACGGCTACGATGCCATCGTGCAGCGGCTCCATGCGCAGGGGACCAGCGCGGACCTGATGGGACGAACCTCGGGGTTCGGCAGCTACATCACCCTCATCCTGCTCTCGACCTGCGCGGCGCTTCTCCTACCGCGACAGTTCCACGTGACGGTGGTCGAGAATCACGACATCGCGGATCTGAAGCGCACCGCCTGGCTGTTTCCGCTCTATCTGGTCCTCATCAACCTCTTTGTGATCCCGATCGCGCTTGCAGGCCTCGGCTCGTTTCCCGAAGGCACCATCGACCGCGACATGACCCTGCTGGCGCTGCCGCTCAGCGACAAGGCGGGCATCGTCGCGGTTCTCGCCTTCCTCGGCGGTTTCTCGGCCGCGACGGCCATGGTCATCGTCGATTCCGTCGCCGTGGCGGTGATGATCTCGAACCATCTCGTCATGCCCATCGTCTTGCGGCGGCGCGCCTTTGCGGGCGTCGATCCCGGCAGCTTCGTGATCGGCGTGCGGCGCATCTCGATCGTTCTCGTTATTCTCCTCGGCTATGTCTATTACCGCGCCTCCGGTGAAGCGGCGCTTGCGGCCATCGGCCTCTTGTCCTTCGCGGCTATCGCGCAGGTCGCGCCCGCCTTTCTCGGTGGGCTCATCTGGTCACGCGGCACGGCGTTCGGCGCCAGCGTCGGGCTCGTCGTCGGCTTCCTCACCTGGGCCTACACGCTTCTCCTCCCGAGCCTCGTCTGGGATGGCGTGTTCTGGTCCGACGTGGTCGTCACCGGCCCGTTCGGCATCACCGCTCTCAAGCCCACATCCCTGTTTGGCGTCGACCTGCCGCAACTCACCCACGGCGTCGTCTGGAGTCTCACGCTCAACATCCTCTGCTATATCGGCTTCTCGCTGTGGCGGCCGGTGACCGCGATGGAGCAGATCCAGGCCAATGTCTTCCTGGGCGAGGCGGCCGCCTCCGCGGCACCAAGCTTCCGCCTGTTCCGCGCCAGCGTCACCGTCGGCGAGTTGCGCGCCACCGTCGCCCGCTACCTCGGCGAGGAGCGGACGAACCGCTCCTTCGAGGGCTTCACCCATAGCCGTGGACAGAATCTGGAGCCGCGTGCGGAAGCCGATGTCCATCTTCTGCGCTATGCGGAACACCTCCTGGCCTCGGCGATCGGCACGGCATCGTCGCGCCTGGCGCTGTCGCTGCTGCTGCGCCGACGCACCGTTTCCACGGAAGCGGCCCTCAAGCTGCTCGACGATGCCTCCGCGGCGATCCAGCACAGTCGCGATCTTCTCCAGCATGCGCTCAACTATGCCAAACAGGGCATCACCGTGCTCGACAGCGACCTGCGCCTGCTTGCATGGAACCAAGCCTTCATCGATCTCTACGACATGCCGCCCAATTTCGTTCACGTCGGCATCAGCATGGAACGCATCGTTCATTACAATGCCTCGCGCGGATCGTACGGACCCGGCAGGATCGACGAACTCGTCGCCGCCCGCCTCCACTCCTTCCGCCACGATGTGGAGCCCGTGCGCCTCAGGCTCTATCCCTCCGGCAAAGTCATCGAGATCCGCTCGAATCCGCTCCCCGATGGCGGCCACGTGACCACCTACACGGACGTGACCGAAACCGTTCTGGCCGAGGAGGCGAGCCGCCGTGCGAATGAGACCCTGGAGCAGCGCGTGCGCGAGCGAACCGAGGAACTGACGCGTCTCAACGAAGCACTGCGAAGCGCCAAGGCCGAGGCCGACGAGGCGAACATCTCCAAGACCCGCTTTCTCGCCGCCGCCTCGCACGACATTCTGCAGCCGCTCAACGCGGCGCGGCTCTACGCGGTCTCGCTCGTGGAGCGGGATCGCGAGGCGGGCGATGGGTTGCTTGCCGAGAACATCGACGCCTCGCTCGATGCGGTGGAGGAAATCCTCACGGCGATCCTCGACATCTCGCGCCTCGACACGGGCGCCATGAAGCCGCAATGGTCGAGCTTCCGCATCGATGAACTGTTCCGCCAGTTGCAGCGGGAATTCGAGCCTGTGGCCCGCAACAAGGACCTGAAACTCACTTTCGTCCCCTCCTCCCTGACGGTACGCTCCGACCGGCGCCTGATGCGGCGCCTGCTGCAAAACCTGATCTCCAACGCGATCAAGTACACGCCGTCGGGCCGCGTGATCGTCGGCGGACGCCGGCGCGGCGGTCATCTCGTGCTGGAGGTGTGGGATACGGGCCTCGGCATTCCGCCGTCGAAGCAGCGCATCGTGTTCCGCGAGTTCCAGCGCCTCGATCAGGGCATGAAGGCCGCGCGCGGTCTCGGCCTCGGCCTCTCCATCGTCGAGCGCATCGGCCGCGTGCTCAAGCATCCGATCACGTTGAATTCGGAAGTGGGGCGCGGCTCGGTGTTCCGGGTCGAGGTGCCGGTGGTGGCGGCTCTTCCGGCAACCGCCGCGACACCCGAGCTGCCCAAGCCTGCCGCGACGGTGCTGTCGGGCCTGCGCGTCCTCGTCATCGACAACGAGCCGGCCATCATCGAAGGCATGCGCCTGCTTCTTTCGGGCTGGGGCTGCGATACCTGGACGGCGTCCGATCTCGAGACCGCACATCGGGCACTGAGAGCGCACAAGGCCGTGCCGGAGGTGATCATCGCGGATTATCACCTCGATGACACGGACGGCCTCGAACTCATCAAGGCCCTGCGTTGGAAGACCCAGGTCGACACGCCCGCCGTGCTCGTGACCGCCGACCGCACGCCCGCCGTGCGTGACGCCGCCGCCGCGATGAACATCCACGTGCTCAACAAGCCGCTGAAGCCGGCAGCCTTGCGGGCGCTTCTGACGCAATGGCGGGCGACGAAGGTCGCGGCGGAGTGAGTGCCGTCTTCCCGGCATGCCCGCAGGTGCTGCGGGCATTCACGTCTTGAAACTGCTGTGGTTTCGAAGACGTGGATGGCCGGGCCAAGCCCGGCCATGACGCCGGAGTGAAATCGGTCTTATAGACCCTTCGTCGGTTTCAATGCCCAATCGACAGCCGCAAGCGCATGGATCGTCGTCGTGTCGAACAGCGGCACGGCGCTGTCCTCGTCGGAGACCAGCATCATGATCTCGGTGCATCCGAGGATCACGGCCTGCGCGCCGCGCTCGATCAGACACGCGATGATCGCCCGATAGGCCTGCCGCGATTCCGGCCTGATCTGTCCGAGCACGAGCTCCTTGTAGATGATCTCGTGCACGATCCTCCGGTCGTCTTCGTCCGGCACGATGACCTCGAGCCCATGGTGCTCATGCAGGCGGCCCTTGTAGAAATCCTGCTCCATGGTGAAGGCCGTGCCGAGAAGGCCGATGCGCTCCAATCCTGCAGCCTTGATCCTGCCGGCCGTGGGATCGGCGATGTGCAGAAGCGGAATGCTCACGGACGCGGAGATCGCATCGGCGAGGCGATGCATGGTGTTGGTGCACAGAACGATGAAGTCCGCCCCGCCGCGCTCCAGCCTCACCGCCGCCGCCTTCATCTCTGTCGCGAGGCGATCCCAATCCCCTTCGTGCTGCAGCCGCTTGATCTCCTCGAAATCGAGGGAATACATCAGGCATTGCGCCGAGTGCACGCCGCCGAGCCGCCGGTTCATCTCCCGATTGATGATGCGGTAATACTCGGCCGAGCTTTCCCAGCTCATGCCGCCGATAAGGCCGATGGTCGCCTGTCTCATGGCACGTTCAGGGGTTCGGCGTGTAGGGCGCGCGGCCGGAGCTCAAGGCATCGTCGAGCAGTTCGAGCCGGTCCTGCCCCCAGAACACCTCGCCGTCGAGCACATAGGCGGGCGAGCCGAAGACGTCGCCCGCAACGGCATTTTCGAGGTTGAGGGCGTAGATCGCCTCGGTGGTGCTGCCGGTCACCACATCCATGAGGGCGGACGAGTCGAGGCCCGCCTGCTCCGCGATTACGCTCAGAACGAGAGGATCCCCTAGGTTGCGCTCCTCCTCCCATACGGCGGCGAAGGCGCGGCGCAGGAAGGCATCGGGGCTCTTGCCGGAGGCCGTGATCGCAATGACGAACCGGTCGGCGAGATTCACGTCGAAGGGCCAGTGCTTCGGACTGATGTTGAAGGACAACGCGCGCTTCTCGCGCCAGCGCTGCAATTCGAGGATCCGATAGCGCTGCCGCGCCGGATGACGCTGGGCAAGCGGCAGACCGCCGGTTTCCGAGAAGACCCGGCCGAGGAAGACCGGCTTGTAATTAATCTCGACCCCATGCTTCTGCGCGATCTCCATGAAGGGCGCATGGCCGATATAGGCCCAGGGGCTCACGAGGGAGAAATAATAGTCGATGATGCGAGGCATGGGGGTCCGATTCGGGGTTGGTCAGGCCGCAACGGCGTCGGCCTCACCTTGGACCATCAGGCGGCGCTCTTCAACGTCTCTTCTGCCATGAGGAAAGCCTCGACCTCGGGCGCAGCCGCCGGTGCCGCGGCGGTGATTCCGATCTCGCCGAGCAGGCGGTCCATGGGGACGAAGCGCCTCTCCTTGCGGTCATAGAGCCCTGCCCTGACAAGAGCGATGGCGTTGAGGATAGAGCTTCCGCCCTTGGATCTCGAGACAAGCCGGTGCTCCATCACCACATGGCTGTCGGACCAGGTGAGGATGCGGGTTTCCAGAGTGAAGGAGCGAAAGGGCCTCAGTTCCCGCCTGAAGCGGATCTGCCCCGCGCCCACCACGGGCACCCAGCCACGCTTGAGGATAGGCCGCCACAGGCCAGAGCGGATCATGATGTCGGTGCGGCCGAGATCCATGAGTGTCCAGTAGCGCCCGTTGTTCATATGCAGAGACGTGTCGAGGTCGTGCGGCCAGACGCGGAAGGTGAGGCGCGATACGTCCCGCACCGGATCGAGCTTCGGTCGGAAGAACGACATGATGATCAGGTGAAGGACGCGCAGCCACAGGTTCATGCCAGACCCATGCCAGACTTGCGCTGGAAAAGGATGAGATCGAGGGACGGCGCCTCGAGCCCGAAGCCCGTGAGCAGGCCATGGACCTGCCCGCGATGATGGGTCTGATGGTTGAAGAAGTGGATCAGGGCCGGTGCCAGCGGCTGCTCGATCTCGACCGGGTTCGTAATCGTCTTGTAGCGGATGCGGCCGCCAAGATCGGCCTCCGACAGGCTGTCGATATAGGCGATGATCCGCTCGTCTTCCCTGTGACGCGCGTCCCGAAGGTCATCGAGGTTCTCGAACAGGATCGCATCGAGCCGGTTCGGCGCATCGCCCCGCCCGGAAAAGCGCTTCAACCAGATTCGGTCGGCGACGAGGAGATGGTTCAGAGTGCCGTGAACCGACTTGAAGAAAGCCCCGCGATCCGCGCGGTAATCCGCATCGGGCAACTGCGCGACGACATCGTAGATGCGCTCGTTGCACCACGCATTGTAGCCCGCCATCATGGCGAAGTGCGGTTTCATGGTGAGGCTCCTTCAGGGTCGTCGCTGCCCTCGATTCATGTGACGCGGCAGAGCTTCGGTCAAGCTTTGACCTCTGACCCCACTTTCCGCCATGGTCGGGTCTGTCCCGGCCATTCCGAGCGGATCGGCGTGGAGCCTTTCGGAACGAGATCACCGGCACAAGGCCGGTGATGACGAGTGCCAGGAAACCTCAGGCGGCCTTCTTCGTCCCAGCGGCACGACCATAGAAGGTCTCGCCGCTTGACGCCATGTCGAGGAGAATGCGCGGCGGCGCGAAGCGATCACCGTGCTTGTCCTGCAGGCTCTTGCACAAATCCACGAAGGCTTTCGCGCCCATGAAATCGATGTAGGAGAGCGCGCCGCCCGTGTAGGGCGCGAATCCGAAGCCCAGGATGGAGCCCACATCCGCCTCGCGCGGATCGGTGATCACGCCCTCCTCGAACGTACCCGCGGCTTCCAGAGCCTGCGTGACGAGCAGGCGCTGCTTCAGTTCCTGCATGTCGACAAACTCAGCTTCCACATGCTTCGTCTGAAGATCCTTCAAGCCGGGCCAGAGGCGCTTCTGCCCACCTTCCGGATAATCGTAGAAGCCTTTGCGGTTCTTGCGGCCGAGCCGGCCTTCCTTCTCTACCAGCGTCGTGAGAAGTTCCTCCTGCTCCGGCACGATGGCCGTCTCACCCAATTGCGCTTTCGTGGCGCGCAGGATCTTGAGACCTAGATCGACGCCGACCTCGTCATTGAGGGAGAGCGGTCCGACCGGCATGCCGGCCTGCTTGCCGGCCTGCTCGATCATCGCCGCGGGCAGGCCGTCGGCGAACATGAGATGGCCTTCGAGGATATAGGCGAGCACGCAGCGATTGGCGAAGAAGCCGCGGGAATCGTTGACGACGATCGGCGTCTTCTTGATCGCGCGCACGTAATCAAGCGCGGTGGCTAGCGCCTTGTCGCCCGTCTCCTTGCCCATGATGATCTCGACGAGCATCATCTTCTCGACCGGCGAGAAGAAATGGATGCCGATGAACTGGCCAGGGCTCTTCGATTGCTGGGCAAGGCCCGTGATCGGCAGGGTCGAGGTGTTGGACGCGAAGATGCAATCCGGGCGGATCGCGGCCTCCACCTTCTGGATCACCTCGGCCTTCACCTTGGGATCCTCGAACACCGCCTCGACGACGAGGTCGCAATCCTTCAGGTCATTGTAGTCGGCAGACGGCGTGATGCGCGCGAGCAGCGCGTCGCGATCCGCCGTCTTGGCGCGGCCCTTCATGATCTGGTCGGACATGAGCTTGTGCGAATGTGTCTTGCCCTTCTCGGCGGCTTCCACGTCGCGGTCGATGAGCACGACCTCAAGGCCGGCATTGGCCGTCACATAAGCGACGCTCGCGCCCATGAAGCCCGCGCCGACGACGCCGACCTTCTTCAGACTCGTCGGCGGCACATCCTTCGGCCGGCGCGCGCCCTTGTTCAGATCCTGCATGGAGATGAAGAGTGTGCGGATCATCGCCGCCGCCTCCTTCGAACGCAGAATCTTGGCGAACCAGCGCGATTCTATCTTCAGGGCGAGATCCATCGGCAGCTGCAAACCCTGATAGACGGATTCCAGGATTGCACGGATCGCCGGGTAATTGTCCTGGGTCTCGCGGCGGTAGATGGCGTTGGCCGGGGGCCAGATCTGCATGCCGGCGGCGGAATAGACCTTGTTGGACGGCAGCTTGTAGCCCTTCTGGTCCCAAGGCGCGATGGCAGAGCCACCGTTCCTGATCCAGTCCTTCGCCGTCTGCACGATCTGGTCGCGCGGCGCGACCGCGTGGGCGAGGCCCATGTTGCGCGCCATGAGCGGACGGATCTGCTCGCCCTTGAACAGCATCTGCAGGGCATCGCCAGTCTGCATCAGCCGCGCCACGCGCTGCGTGCCGCCGGCGCCGGGGAAGAGCCCAACCTTCACCTCCGGCAGGCCGACGCGGGTGGAATCCACATCCGACAGCACGCGGAAATGGCACGCGAGCGCCAGCTCGAAGGCACCGCCGAGGCATACGCCATGCACGGCCGCCGCGAACGGCTTGCCGCTGGTCTCGAGACGGCGGTAAAGCAGCGAAAGCTTGCGCGATTCCTCGAAGAAGAACTGCATCGCAGCCTCTTCGCCCTTCTCCTTCGCAAGCCGCGCGTATTCCGCGCCGAGCCCCTGGAGCATGGTGAGATCGGCGCCGCCGGAGAAAGCCTCCTTGCTGGAGGTGATGACGCAGCCCTTGATGGCCTCGTCGCCGGCAACCGTTTCGATGATCTGCTCCAGCTCGCCCATCACCTCGGGGGTGATCACGTTCATGGAACGGCCGGGCATGTCCCAGGTCGCGAGCGCGATGCCGTTGGCGTCGACCTCGAAGCGGAAATTGGTGAAGTTCGTCATGGTGGTTATCCCCTTCCCGCCTGTTCTCAAACCCGCTCGATGATCGCTGCCGTGCCCATGCCGGCGGCAACACAGAGCGTGATCAGCGCCGTCTGCTTGTCGGTGCGCTCCAGTTCGTCGAGCACCGTGCCGAGGATCATGGCGCCGGTAGCGCCGAGCGGATGGCCCATGGCGATGGCGCCGCCATTCACGTTGACCTTCGCAGGGTCGAGGTCGAGCGCCTGCATGTAGCGCAGCACCACCGACGAGAAGGCCTCGTTGATCTCGAAGAGATCGATGTCGTCCCTCGTCATGCCGGCCTTGCGCAAAGCCAGTTCCGACACGTCGATGGGACCGGTGAGCATGAGCGCGAGATCGGACCCGATGGAGGCAAAGCCCTTGATGCGGGCGCGAGGCTTCAGTCCGGCTTTCGTGCCGCCGTCCTTGCTGCCGACGAGCAACGCGGCCGCGCCGTCGACGATGCCGGACGAGTTGCCCGCATGGTGCACGTGATTGACGAATTCCACGTCCGGGTGCGCAGCGATGGCCACCGCATCGAAGCCGCCCATCTCGCCCATCTGCACGAAGGCCGCCTTGAGCTGACCGAGGGACTGCATGTCGGTCTGAGGCCGCATGTGCTCGTCCTTGGACAGGATGGTGAGGCCGTTCACGTCCTTCACCGGCACGACGGATTTGACAAAGCGCCCCTCGTCCCAGGCCTTCGCCGCGCGCTTCTGCGACTCGACCGCATAGGCGTCGACATCGTCGCGCGTGAAACCGTACTTCGTCGCGATGAGGTCCGCCGAGATGCCCTGCGGCAGGAAGTAGGTGGGAATGGCGATGCCCGGATCGACAGGCCACGCGCCGCCGGAGGCGCCCATGCCGATGCGGCTCATGGATTCGACGCCGCCGCCGATGGCGATTTCCTTCATGCCCGACATCACCTGCGCGGCGGCCAGATTCACCGCATCGAGGCCCGAGGCGCAGAAACGGTTGATCTGCACACCCGGCACCTCTTTGCCGAAGCCCGCCTTCAGCGCGGCCGCGCGCGCGATGTCGCCCCCTGCCTCGCCGATCGGATCGACGCAGCCCAGCACCACGTCCTCGACCAGCATCGGATCGAGATCGTTGCGCGTGCGGATGGCGTCGAGCGCCGTCACGGCCAGATCGACCGCCGGAACCTCGTGCAGCGAACCGTCCGGCTTGCCGCGTCCGCGCGGGGTGCGAACGGCGTCGTAGATATAGGCTTCAGCCATGGAGGCCTCCCAGAATTATCATGTGCCATCCCGGATAAGCGAAGCGCGATCCGGGGCCGTTTTCAAGAGCGTGTACTCGTCATGCGGTCCCGGCTTTCCGCTGATGCTCCAACCGGGCCGTGTTTGATCAGAACGCTTCCATCGGCAGCGCCATGGTCGTGTCCGCGCCCGTGGAGATGCGGGCAAGGCGCATGCCCGTCTCGGGCATCAGGCGCTCCATGAAGAAGCGGCCGGTCAGGAGTTTGGCGTCCATCCTGTCGGCGACGCCGTCGCCCTGGGCCTTCCTCGCCTGCGCGGCCTTCGCCATCTTGGCCCACATGTAGCCCATGGCCACGAGGCCGAAGAGATGCATGTAGTCGGTCGCGCCGGCTCCGGCGTTGTCGGGCTTTGCCATGGCGTTCTGCATGAACCACATGGTGGCCTGCTGCAGATGGCCCAGGCCCTGCTGCAGAGGCACGATATAGGCCTTCAGGCTCTCGCCACCGGCATTCTCCTGACAGAAAGCGCCGACCTCGTTGAAGAAGGTCATGACGGCGCGTCCGCCGTCCTTGCCCAACTTGCGGCCGACGAGGTCCATGGCCTGAATGCCGTTGGCGCCCTCGTAGATCTGTGTGATGCGGGCATCGCGCACGAACTGCGACATGCCCCATTCCTCGATGTAGCCGTGGCCGCCGAACATCTGCTGCGCCTTGACGGCATTGTCGAAGCCGAGATCGGTGAGCACGCCTTTCACCACGGGCGTCATCAGGCCCATGTAATCCTCGGCGGTCTGGCGCTGAGCATCGTCGGAGGAGCGATGCGCGATGTCGCTGTTCAGCCCCGTCCAAACGATGAGCGCGCGCGCCGCTTCGTTGAACGCCTTGATGGAGAGAAGCGTGCGGCGAACGTCCGGATGCACGATGATCGGATCGGCCGGCCTGTCGGGGAATTTCGGCCCCGTGAGCGCACGGCCCTGCAGACGGTCCTTCGCGTAAGCCACGGCGTTCTGATAGGCGACCTCCGACTGGGAGAGACCCTGCACGCCGACGGCGAGGCGCGCCTCGTTCATCATCACGAACATTGCGTTCAAACCGCGGTTCGCCTCACCGACGAGCCAGCCCTTGGCGCCGTCGTAGTTCATCACGCAGGTGGCATTGCCGTGAATGCCCATCTTGTGCTCGAGGGAGCCGCAGGAGACACCGTTGCGGTCGCCGAGAGATCCGTCGCCGTTGACGTGGAATTTCGGCACCACGAAGAGTGAGATGCCCTTCGTACCTTGCGGAGCGCCTTCGATGCGGGCGAGCACCAGATGGACGATGTTCTCCGCCATGTCGTGCTCGCCGGCGGAGATGAAGATCTTGGTGCCCGAGATCGCATAGGAGCCGTCGCCGTTCGGCACGGCCTTGGTCTTGAGCAGCCCCAGATCCGTGCCGCAATGAGGCTCGGTGAGGTTCATGGTGCCGGTCCAGGCGCCTTCGATCATCTTGGGCAGGTAGGTCTTCTTCTGCTCCTCGGTGCCGTGCACCAGCAGCGCCGCGATGGCGCCCTGGGTCAGGCCCGGATACATGCCGAGCGCCAGGTTCGCCGAGGAGACGAATTCCTGCATGATGGTGTTGAGGACGGAGGGAAGCCCCTGTCCGCCATATTCCTCCGGCGCGGCAAGCCCCATCCAGCCGCCGGCGGCATAGGCCTCGTAGGCCTGCCTGAAGTCCTTCGGCGTGGTCACCGATCCGTCCGGATTGCGGGTGCAGCCCTCCTGATCGCCGGAGAGGTTCAGCGGCGCGAAGACCTCTTCGCAAAGCTTGGCGCCCTCCGCGAGGATCGCCTCCACCGTGTCGGGCGTCGCATCGGCAAAGCCGGGCAGGTTGTTGTGACGCTCAATCGGGAACACGTCGTTCAGGAGGAACATGACGTCTTCGACGGGGGCCTTGTAGACCGGCATTCGGACTCTCCCAGATCGGACACCGGCATCGAAGCTTCCTCTAAGGAAGCACACCGGCCAAGTAGATAGTTTACATATAAACCATCTCGTCGTTTTTGAAAGAGGTAGGGTGGGAAATCTTTGATGGAAGCGACGACCGTCGATTTCCGGCCACGCCACAGACACGGACGCGTCGACCGGAGGTCCGACCAGTCGTCCTTCCTGTCCTGGCTCACGCACAAGCGGAAACGCCCCCCGGCAGCAGACGACATGCTTGCTGCCAGGTGGGCGTCGTTGAAAGATCAGGTTTTTGAGGTGCCGCGGTTCAGGCCGCGACTGCCACACCCGCGCGCCGGGCGTGGAGTTCGGCCAGCGCCTCTTCGATCTCGATCTTCTGCTGCTCGAGGTGGCGGATCTGGTCCTCGATCTGGTCAAGGGAGAGCTTGAGATTCATAGCCGCTCCATTGCCCGACCGTTCCTCCGCCAGCATCGCGGATCTCGGTCAGGGTGAAGCCAAGCTGCTTGCCCTTGAGGATGACGGAGAGACGCTCGCGATCCCGGGCATCGTAGATGCGCGCCGTTCCGTCCCGCCGCGGGGACAGAAGACCGCGGTCTTCATAGAACCGCAGGGTGCGGAGGGTTACCCCGAACTCACGTGCGAGATCGCCGATCGTATAAAGTTTCGCACCCTCTCCGGTCTCGCCGGCATGGGTGCTGCCTGCCAATTGATCCATGGAACGCCCCGTTATTTCTTCGTCACCGGTCGGTGTGAGCACTTCCCCTTCAGTAATAATATAATACAACATGACTTAAGACTTGCAAGCGTATTGCGCACGTCATCTGCCGCTGGGGCAAAAGAAAGTCCTCTTTCGGGAATTCCGATAGGGAAGAGACCCGACCTCCGGGCACTATTTGCCGCTAAATCCCCTCCGTTTAACGGGTTTTTTACCGTGCCGGACAAAAGTTGCGGCGTCGGACGAAGGGTCTGGAGGTGTCGTGATTCGCCTCTTTCAGGCTCCTGGCCCGGAGGCGAGCATCGGCACGGGGCCGTAGCCAGCCTCAGAAGTTCACGCGTATCCCCGCGAGCCCAACCATGAGACGACCCGTCTTCTCAAGACCTGATGACCTGGACTTCGACGCCCGCGAGCTGATCGCCGCCGCGGCTCGCCGGGCCGGCATGAGCCTTGAGGACTGGGCCGCAGCCGTGCTCGAAGAGAGGCAGGACAGGCCGGCGTCCCCGCGCCGGAAGGCCGGCAGCGATCTCGAGAGCCTGATCGCCCGGATGTCCCCTCCGCCCCGGTCCCAGCCGAAGCGGGATTATGAAGCCCTGATGGCGGCCGTGGCGGCCGAGAGCGAGCGTCAGGCTCAGGATCAGGCCTCCCAGACGGCCATTGCGCTCGAATCCATGGCCAGTTGGATCGAGCAGGCTGAAATCCGCCTGAACGAGGCGGCCCGCAGCTCGGTGGACCAGCAGGACCGGATCGCCGCCGTGCTGTCCCAGGCCCTGTCGTCCCTGAAGGACCGCCTCGACACGGTGGAGCGCCAGGTCACCTCGGAACGGGCTGCTCCACCGCGCATCGAATTCCCCATGGAGGAGGCGCTCAAGGCGCTCGCGCCCGTTTCCGCAACGCTCGTCGGCCTGCGGGCCGACATGTCGCGCCTCGCCACATATCTGGAACAGCCCAATCCCATCTGGGGCCCTTCCGTCGAAGGTATCCGGACCGAGATCGACGGGCTGCGCTGCGGCATCGAAAGCCTTGCAACCCGCGAGGAGATCGCAGCCCTCGACGCTGCCCTCGGGTCGATTGCCAAGGATCTCGAGCAGGGACCGACGACGAAGGATCTGCGCACCCTCGCGAGCTCGATCGCCGTTCTCTACGAGCAGATCCAGTCTCTTTCGGGAGAGGTGAGCGAAGGACTGCATCGGCGTATCGGCCATGAGATCGACCACATCAAAGGCAAGATCGACGCGATGGCCGAGACGGGGGTAGACCGCTCCGTCGTCGATTTCCTCAGCTGCCAGATCGTCGATATGCGCCAGGATCTGGCGCATCGGGCCGAGCCGCAGCAGATTGCCAAGCTTTCTGACAATATCGAGATCCTCGGCCGTCAGGTTTCCGAGCTTCGCCTCCATCAGGTGAGCAAGAGCGACTTCACCGCCCTGAAGACGTCCCTCGACGATGTCTGCTCGGCTCTCTTCGTCACCGCCACGGCGCAGGAGACGAGCAAGATTCCCGAGCAGCTGGAGATCCTGGGTCGGCGCATCGACGTTCTCGCCCGCCGTCCCGAGCCGGCACCGGCCGATCTCACCCCGATCAGCGAACAGCTCGAGCGCTTGACCGAGCGGATGGCCGGCCTTTCCGACAGCCGCACCGAGAACGGTCACGCGCTGACCGGAACGATCGAACGGCTGTCCTCGCGGATCGAGGCCGTTGCCGAACAGGAGGCTTCCTCCCACGAGCCTCTGATGCAGAGGTTCGACCGCATCGAGCAGGAGCTGCGCGAGTTCGGCCGGCGGACGGACACCTCCGGGATGGCGCAGATGCTGCGCTCCATCGACGAGAAGCTCGAGCGGACGCCGCCTCACCCTGCAGGCCTCGATGCCCTCGAACGGCAGGTCGTGGCCCTGGCCGAACGCTTCGAGCAGATGCCCGGAGAGGCTCTGCACAGGACCCTTCACGAGGCGACCGGGCATCTCAAGAACCTTCAGGACGAGGCCTTCGGCATTGCCGAGCGCGCCGCCAGGACCGTGCTGAACGACATCCGCCCCTCCCTGCCGGATTCCGGCGATCTCGATGCGCTCAAGCATGGCTTCGTCGAGCTGAAAGCGTTGCACAATCGGTCCGACAAGAAGACACAGGAAACCCTGCGCGCCGTCCACGATGCTCTGGAAGCGCTCGCCTCCCGCCTTCCGAACCAGCCACCCTCCGCCCCTGGCGGGACGCTCAAGTCCGGGCTGGACGTGCCATCCACTCCATTGCCGCCGGCCGATCGTCTCGAAGTCGCCGTGCGCAGGCTCCATGCGGCCACCCTGTCGCAAATCCAAGAAGTCGCGCTTCCTTCCTTCGACACGACGTCCTGCGAAGCCCTGAATGTCTCGACACCGGAGGCTCCACAGACCGGCACAACCATACCGGCCGCTCCGGAAGCCGCCCCAGAAGCCGCTCTCGGCAATGTCCGCGCCAACTTGATCGCCGCAGCCCGGCGGGCTGTGCAGAATGCGGCACCGGAACCGGCTTTGCCCGCTCCCCTCTCGCTCTCGAACCCGAAGGAGGAGCAGGCGGCTGAACCCGAAGAGCCGGAGGCGGATGAACCGACGCCGGCCTCCGCGTCCTTCTTCGAGCGTCTGCGCCAAAGCTTCGACAGCCATCGCCGTCCTCTTCTTTTCGGACTTGCCTTCCTGATCCTGACCGCCGGGACATTCCAGATTTTGTCCGGCGAGCGGGGCTCCCTTGACTGGGCATCGGCACCGGCCGGAAAACCGCAGGAAACGGCCCAGCCTGCCGCGGCGAAGCATTCCTCCCTGGCCAGTGACACCAGCGTCTTTCAGGCATCGAGCCTTGGCGCGGGGTTCCATCCTGGCCCCCCTCTCGCAGCGGGACAGTTTCTCGTCGATCCCGCGACCATCGGTGGAATCCCGTCCGATGCACCGGCCGAGCTGCAGCAGGCGGCTCTCGCGGGCGATGCGGCGGCCCTCTATGAAATCGCATCCCGAGCCGCCGAAGGGCGCGGCATGGCGAAGGACATGACCATCGCGGCTCATCTTTTCGAGCGGGCCTCTCAAGCGGGACTTCCTCCCGCCCAGGAGCGCCTCGCCATGATGCATACGAAGGGGGAAGGCGTTCCGCTCGATCTCAAGCAGGCCGCGTTCTGGTACGAGCGTGCCGCCTTGGGCGGCAACATCCGCGCCATGCACAACCTCGCCACCCTTCTCGCCTCGGGCCAGAACGGAAAGCCGGATTACGCCGCCGCCCTGCGCTGGTACGGCGAGGCCGCCGAATCCGGTCTGCGGGACAGCCAGTACAACGTGGGGATCCTGCTCGCCGGCGGCATCGGGGCAAAGCCCGACCAGTCCAAGGCCTTCCAGTGGTTCTCCCTCGCTGCGGACCAGGGAGACGCGGAGGCTGCCCGGAAGCGGGACGAGATGGCCGGACGCCTGAGCGCGGCCGAAATGAAGGCCGCCAAGGCGGCTCTCGAACTCTGGCGACCGAGGGCCGTCGATCCCGTCGCCAACAAGCCGCCGGCCTCCGACCAGGGCCGGACCGCCGCTTTGGATCGAACGCCGGGCAACAGGAGTTAAGCCTAGCGCATCGTGCGGACAGTGGATCCCGTTTTTCGCCCCGAACGGTGTGCTCATCAAAGAGGGAGCTTTGGATCCGACAGGGGATTGCCCTTTTCGGGTGCGATGCTCCAAGCAGGCTTTGTCATCTTCCGTTCAGAACATGACCGTTACACCGCCTGCATGATGCTGTAACAACGACGTGGCTGCACCGGCCATTGGGGGAACCGGGTTGCAAATCTATTTGCCGATTGCCGAGATGCCTGTGAGCGTTCTTCTCATCCTGGGGATGGGTGCGGCGGTAGGCTTCATTTCAGGGCTTTTCGGCATCGGCGGCGGCTTTCTGATGACGCCGCTCCTGATCTTCCTCGGCATTCCCCCGGCCGTCGCGGTGGCGACTCAATCGGCGCAGATCGTCGCCTCCTCCACGACCAGCGTGCTCGGAGCGCTGCGCCGCAATGCCCTCGACCACAAGCTCGGCGCCATATTGGTGGCGGGAGGATTCGTCGGATCGGCGCTGGGCGTATGGTTCTTCGCGGCGGCGAGACGGGCGGGCCAGCTCGATCTCGTCATCGTCATCTCCTACGTGACGCTCTTCACCATCGTGGGCAGCCTGATGCTCAAGGAGAGCATCCGGGAATTCTGGAGCCGACGGAAGGGCGGCGCTGTGCGCCTGCGGCGCAGGGCCGGCGAGCATGCGCCCTATCTCGGCTGGCCCCTGCGCATGCGTTTCTACCGTTCCAAGCTCTATGTCAGCATCATCCCGATCCTCGGGCTTTCGCTGTTCATCGGCTTTGCCGGCGCGCTGCTCGGCATCGGCGGCGGCTTCATCGTGGTGCCGGCGCTGCTCTATATTTTCCGGGTGCCGACCACCGTGGTCGTGGGGACCTCCCAGTTCCAGATCGTCTGCACCACGCTCGTCGCCCTCATTCTGCATGCCGTCACGAACCAGGCGGTCGACATGGTCCTGGCGATCCTCCTCATCGTCGGCGGCGTCTTCGGAGCGCAGTTCGGCGCGCGCATGGGGCGCCACCTGCGAGCCGAGCTTTTTCGCTTCCTGCTCGCCATCCTGCTGCTGGCAGTGGGCCTGCGCTTCGGCCTCGAACTCGTTCTGAAGCCGGACGAGCCCTTCTCCATCACGACGCAGGAGACGCGCACGTGAGGATCGTCGGCGCGCTCCTGATCCTCGTCGCCACGATGGTCTGCGCGCGGGCGGAAACCCTGATCACGTCGCTGTCGAACCATCGGGTACTGATCAACTCGAACTATACCGGAACGCAGATTGCCGTGTTCGGCGCCATCGAGCGGGATGCGCAGACGATCGCCCGCGCCACAGGTTACGACATCGTCGTCACCGTTCGCGGCCCGCGCCAGTTTCTGACCGTGCGTGAAAAGGAACGGCTCGGCCCTGTCTGGATCAACCAGGACCAGCAGAAGTTCCCGACGGCCCCGGCCTATCTGAACGTGCTCAGCTCCCGGTCCATTGAGGAGATTACGAGCGATCAGCTGCGCCAGCGCCAGAAGGTCGGCCTGAGTGCCATCATCAATGCCCCCGATTTCACCCTCTATCGCGGCGGCGCGGACCAGCCCTTCCGGGACGCGCTTTACAGGCTCAAAGCGGAGGAAGGCCTCTATCTGGAAGAGGAGCGCGGCGTGACGTTCCTGACGCCCGAGATCTTCCGCGCCAGCATCGCGCTACCGGCAACGGCCCCGCCGGGCAACTACGATGTCGACGTGACGCTCTTCGCCGACACCGTGATCCTGGCCCGCACCCAAACCCATTTCGAGCTGGTCAAGACCGGTTTCGAGGAACGGGTCGGGGTCATCGCCCGCGACTGGTCCCTGGCCTATGGACTGGCAACGGCCGTGATCGCTCTCTTCTTCGGCTGGCTTGCCAGCACGATCTTCCGGCGGGATTGAGCGAACGTCTCGCTCTCGGCTCTTTACCCGCGAGGATCGTCAGGCGATCCTGCCTGCTGCTCAACTCGGGGATACACGATGATGCTCAGGTGCGGAACGGTTCAGTTCCACCACAAAGCCGATGACAAGGGTTACAACATGGCGGTTGTGGAGCGCTTCTGCCGCGAAGCCGCCGAGAGTCAGGTCAAGATCCTCGCCTTTCCGGAAATGTGCCTGACCGGATACTGGCACGTGCGCAATCTCGGGCGGGAGCGCTTGGAGGAGCTTGCCGAGCCTGTGCCGTCGGGCTCCTCCACCCAGGCCATCGCCTCCCTGTCGGCCCGGTACGGCATGGCCATCGGCGTCGGCATGATCGAGCGCGGAGAGGATGGCCGTCTCTTCAACACCTATGTGGTCTGCCTGCCCGACGGGCAGGTCCACCGCCACCGCAAGCTCCATGCCTTCGAGAGCGACGATATCGCGAGCGGCGACAGCTACACGGTTTTCGATACACCCTGGGGGGTGAAGGTCGGCGTGCTCATCTGCTGGGACAACAACCTCGTCGAGAATGCGCGCGCGACGGCTCTTCTCGGGGCGGACATCGTCATGGCGCCGCACCAAACCGGCGGCTGCCATTCACGCTCTCCCCAGGCCATGGGCCTGATCGACCCTGCCCTCTGGGAAAACCGGCACAGCAATCCGGAAGCCGTCGAGGCCGAATTCCGCGGACCGAAAGGACGCGAATGGCTGCTGCGCTGGCTGCCGGCCCGCGCGCATGACAACGGCTATTTCCTTTTGTTCAGCAACGGCGTCGGCGAGGATGACGGGGAAGTGCGCACCGGAAACGCCATGATCATCGACTGCTATGGACGGATCATCGCGGAAACGTGGAAGGCGCAGGACGCCCTGGTCGTCGCCGACCTTGATCTCGACCTCCTGCCGCTCGCCACGGGACGGCGCTGGATCCGCGGCCGCCGTCCGGATCTCTACGGCCTTCTCACGCAACCGCAGGGCCATGAGCTCGCCCCACGGCAGGCCCGTTTCTCGGAGGCCCCTGTGGTGAAGGCGAAATGACTCGAGTCATTCACTGAAGGGCGCGCAACGGAAGGAAGAATGGGGATAGTGCGGGCATGTGGGCGGATCATCGACGCTCGCGTCATCACCGGCCTTGTGCCGGCCATGACGGCTGAACGGATGGTATAGGTTGCGTTCAATCCCGGCAGAGCATCGCCCGGGCGATGGCGAAGATGCGCTCGGTGCCGATGAGATGCGCGGTGAAGCCTTTGGGGAAGAGCGGCTTGAAGGCGGCATCGCAGGCGTTGAGTCCACCCGCATAGGCGCCGAGTGCGGGCATGACGCAGCGAGAGCCGTCGGTGAGGAAGCAGCGGCGGCGCGTTGCGCGCCCGCGCATGACCACCTTGCCGACCGGGTGCAGGTGGCCGGCGATCTCGGCCTGCTCTCCTGCCGCCGGCTCATGGCGCAGGGTGAGGGATCCGAGCGCCATCTCCTCGATCACCTGCCCGCCGATGCTGTCGGGCAGGATGCGGTCGTGGTTCCCCGTGACCCAGATCCAATCGCGCCCCTTCTGCACGTCGCCGAGCGTTGTGCGCTCCTCGTCGCCGAGCCGCTCAGGCCCGCCGATGTCGTGGAAGCTGTCGCCGAGCGCGATGACGCACTTGGGGTCGAAGCGAAACACCGCGTCGGAGAGCGCAAGAAGCGTCTCGCGGGTGTCGTAGGGCGGCAGCATCATGCCGCGCCGGGCAAAGGACGAGCCCTTCTCGAAATGGAGATCGGCCACGAGCAGCGTGTCCCGGTCCGGCAGATACATCGCCCCCGTCAGATCGAGGAGCGCCGGCTGGCCCTGGAGCTCGATTTCGTGTGTTGTCTGTTTGTTCTTACGCAAAGCCGTCACGCCAAAGCCTCGTCGAGAAGCGCTGCTTCCGCCTCGGCCAGAATCTCGTCCGCGTTATCGCTATAGACGCGCTCGCGGCCGATCTCCAGCATGACGGACACGCTCAAAGGAGAAACCCGGTCGAGCGGCTTGTGGATGATTCGCCCCCGGATGCGCTCTAGCATCATGCCGAGACGCCTCACGTCGAGGAGTCCCGTTGCCGCATCCGCCCGCGCGGCGCGCAGGAGCACGTGGTCGGGCTCGTGCTTGCGCAGCACGTCGTAGACGAGATCGGTGGAGATGGTGACCTGCCGCCCGGTCTTCTTCTCCCCCGGGAACCGGCGCTCGATGAGCCCGGCGATGACGGCGCATTGGCGGAAGGTGCGTTTCATGAGGGAGGACTCGGCGAGCCAATCCTCCAGATCGTCGCCGAGCATGTCCTCGGAGAAGAGTTCGTCCATGAAATGAGGATCACGACCCGCGCGGGACGCAATGTCGCCGGAGGCATAGACCGCGATGCCGTAATCGTTGGCGACGAAACCCAGCGGCTTGAGCTTCGCCCGCTCCAGGCGGCGGGTCAGCAGCATGCCGAGGGTCTGATGCGCGAGCCTCCCTTCGAAGGGAAAGCAGGTCATGTAGAAGCGGTTGCTGCGCGGAAAGGTCTCGACCAGCAGATCGCGAGGCCCCGGCACGATGGAGCGGCGGCGCTGCTGCAGCAGCCACTCGGTCATCTGTTGCGGCAAGCGGTCCCACTCGAACGGATCGGCCAGGATCGCCCGCACCCGCGCGGCGAGAAAGGTGGAGAGCGGAAACTTGCCCCCCTCGTAGGATGGGATCATCGGATCCGCCCCGGAGCCTGCGCGCGTCGCCAGCACCTCGTCCTCGGAGATGCCCTCGAAGCGCAGCACCTCGCCGGCGAAGAGAAACGTGTCGCCCGGCGTCAGCGTCTCGGCAAAGTATTCCTCGATCTCGCCGAGGATGCGGCCGCGCGGCAGCACGGTGCCCGGCCGCGAGCGCGCCGTCCTGCCGAGCCGCACCTTGATCATGCTGGATTCGACGATGGTGCCGACATTCAACCGATATTGCTGCGCGATCTTGGCATCGCGCACGCGCCAAAGGTCGTTCTTGCCCTTCACGATCTTGGCGAAGCGTTCGTAGGCACGAAGGGCGTAGCCGCCTGTGGCGACGAAGGCGACGCAGGCCTCGAAATCCTCCCAGCCCAAGCCCGCGTAAGGCGCGGCGGAGCGCACTTCCTCGTAGAGCTCATCCAGCTTGAACGGCTCGGCGCAGGCCATGCCGAGGATGTGCTGGCACAGCACGTCGAGGGCGCCGATGCGCGCATCCGGCGTATCCTGCGCCGCCTCGTGAACGGCATCCAGCGCCGCGCGGCATTCGAGGATCTCGAACCTGTTGGCGGGCACGAGATAAGCCTCCGACGGCTCGTCCATGCGGTGGTTCGAGCGGCCGATGCGCTGCATGATGCGCGAGGCGCCTTTCGGAGCGCCCACATTCACCACGAGGTCCACATCGCCCCAGTCGATGCCGAGATCGAGGGTCGCGGTGCACACCACTGCCTTCAGCTTCCCCGCCGCCATCGCCTCTTCCACGCGGCGGCGCTGCGACACGTCGAGCGAGCCGTGATGGAGCGCGATGGCGAGGCTGTCGTCGTTGAGCTTCCAGAGTTCCTGGAAGGTGTACTCCGCCTGCAGGCGCGTGTTGACGAAGACCAGGGTCGTCTTGTGGTCGCGGATGAGATCGTAGATCGCCGGCATCGACAGCGAGGCCGTGTGGCCCGCGAGCGGCAGGCGCTCGTCGAGTTCGAGCATGCGGATATCGGGCTGCGCGCCGCCCTGCACGACGACGAGGTCGGCCAGGTCCGCGTCCGTACGCTGCGGCACCAGATAGCGCCGCAGATCGTCCGGCTCGCGCACTGTCGCCGACAGCCCGACCGCGGTCGCCTGCGGGGCGATGGTCAGGAGCCGCGCGAGCCCGAGCGACAGCAGATCGCCGCGCTTCGACGTAACGAGCGAGTGCAGCTCGTCCAGCACCACGCGGCGCAGGTCCTTGAAGAACTCCCGTGCTTCCGCATGGGCGAGCAGGAGCGCCAGCTGCTCCGGCGTGGTCAGCAGAATGTCCGGCGGACGCTCGATCTGCCGCGCCCGCTTGTGGGACGGCGTGTCGCCCGTGCGCGTCTCGATGCGGATGGGAAGGTCCATCTCCGCAACCGGCGCTTCGAGGTTGCGGGCGATGTCAGTGGCGAGCGCCTTGAGAGGTGAGATGTAGAGGGTGTGAAGTCCTCGCTTCTCCTTCGACCTGCTACCCCCCCGCTCGGCCAGTTCCACCAGGCTCGGCAGGAACCCGGCGAGCGTCTTGCCCGCGCCGGTCGGCGCCACGAGCAGCACGGAGCGGCCCTGCCCGGCCTTGGCGAGCAGCTCCAACTGGTGGTCTCGGGGCGCCCATCCACGGCGCTTGAACCAGTCGCGGAAGGATTTGGGGAGAAGGGAGGCGGGGACTTGCGACATCTGTCCTAGACATAAGGTGCGCCGCGGCTTTCGCCAGGGAGCGCCTTGACGCTCGAAACAGAATTACATTAATTGCTGAATCAAGGAGATGTCATGAACGGCGGGCTTCGCGCAGCGGGACGGGACGAGTTGGAGGAGATTGGCCGGCTCTACCATGCCGTCTGGCAGGAGACGCAGGCTCCTCTTCAGCCGCCGGGCGTGGCGGCCGATCGCGACGAAGCATTCTTCATCGAGCGGGTGAGGCGCTTTCCCGTGCCGCCCCTCGCGGCCTATTTCGAAGGCAGGCTTCTGGGCTTCGCCGCCTGGGCGGAAAACACGCTCGGCCAGCTCTACGTCGCGCCGGAAGGGCGAAAGCTGGGTCTCGGCCGCGCCTTGCTGCTGGCAAGCGAACACGCGATCTGGGCAAGCGGCTTCGACCGGGCTCGTCTCCTGTGTCTCGTCGGCAATAGTAACGCCCGCGCCTTCTACGAACGCTGCGGCTGGCGCCTTGAGACCGACATCGTCGAGGAAGCGGAGACCCGGGGCGAGCCAGTGCCGGTGGCCTGCTGGGAGATGGTGAAGGATCTGAAGATGTGAACGCGTGCCAATGCTCGCTTGCCATCTCCCGCAAGATCATTTCAGCTTGGGCAACGCCAACAACGAGAATGAAAAGGCAATCGCCATGTCGCACGACTTCCAGTTCCAGAATGCTGTCGCCGTCGTCACCGGAGGCACGCAGGGCCTCGGCGAGGCCATTGCCCGCACCTTCGCCGAGCGCGGCGCCAAGGGCCTCGTGATCTGCGGGCGCAACGCGGAGCGCGGGCATGCGGTGGCGCGCGAGATCTCGAACCAAGGCTGCCAAACGGAATTCGTGCAGGCCGACCTGGAAAGCGTCGAGGAAGCCCGTCAGGTGACCGCACGGGCGGACAACGTGTTCGGGCGCGTCGACGTGCTGGTGAACGCGGCCGGCATCACGGATCGCGGCACGATCTTCGACACGAGCCCGGAGCTGTTCGACCGCATGTTCGCGGTCAACGTGCGCGCGCCCTTCTTCCTGATGCAGGAGGCCGCCAAGATCATGCGGCGCGAGAAGATCGAAGGCGCGATGGTCAACATCCTGTCCATGTCGGCCCATGGCGGCCAGCCCTTCATCACCGCCTATAGCGGCTCGAAGGGCGCGCTCGCCACGCTCACCAAGAACGCAGCCTTCAGCCTCATGCCCTGGCGCATCCGCGTGAACGCCCTCAACATCGGCTGGATGAACACGCCGGGCGAGGACCGGATCATGAAGACCTATCACGATGCCGAGGACGGCTGGCTCGAGAAGGCCGCGAAGGAGCAGCCCTTCGGCCGCCTGCTGGATCCGAAGGAGGTGGCACGGGCCGTGGCTTTTCTGACCAGCGGCGAATCCGGCATGATGACCGGCTCGGTGATCGATTTCGACCAGTCGGTGGCCGGCTGCTACGAGAGCGCGCCGCACCCCTCGACGCCGCCGCAATACTGATCAGCGCTGAAGCACGACGAGGAACCCGGGAACCGGCACGCCGCGGTCCTCCCGGGTCGAGACGCGCTCGAAGATGACGAGCGTAAATCCAGCGCTGTCCGCGAGATCGCGAAGATAAGACTCGCCGTGCGCGTATCGGGCATCCTCGCCGAGGACGAAACCGTCGCCCTCATGGGCCTGGACGGTGAAGGCGAAAAAGCCTTCACGTCCCAGCACGCGGTGTGCCTCCCGGAAGACCGCATCGAGGCCCGCCATGTAGACGAACACGTCGGCCGCCACGACGAGATCGGCCTCGCCCGTCCGGCGCCCACTCAAGAAAGCAACGAGTTCGCCCTCGTGCAGGGCATCGTAGAGCTTGGTCTTCTCCGCCTTTTCCAGCATGCGCGACGAGAGATCGACGCCCTCGACGGAGGCGCAGAATCCTGCGAGCTCCTGCGCCATCAGCCCAGTGCCGCACCCGAGATCGAGAGTCCGTCCGAAGCGATAATCCCGTATCCGCTTGGAGCAGGCCCGGCGCAGCGCATCGGCGATCAACTCCGGGCCGCGATAGGCAAGGCTCTTGGTCAGGTGCCGGTCGAATTTGGGCGCGTAATCGTCGAAGAGCGCCCGCACGTAGCCATCGGTGATCGCCTCGCCGGGCGCGAGCGCGCCGAGCCGGGCGAGATCGAGACGCACGCCCAGCGCATCCTCGGGCTCGAGCGCAAGCGCCCGACGCAGGGCCGTCACCGCCTCCTCCCGCAACTCCAGTTCGGCGGCCGAGCGGCCGAGCATGACATGGGCGGGGGCAAAGTCCGGAGCGAGCTCGATCACCTGCCGGGCCAGATCGGCGGCGGCCTCGAAGTCGCGCTCATCGAAGGCGGCACGGGCATATTCATAGCGGCGGTCGGCGCGAAAATCGCCGGTGGATCGGACGGTCGAGGGCTGCGGCATGGCTTGTGGATGCGGGAGAGCGGAAAGTCTGTCAATGGCGCGCCATCGTCAGCCTGGACGCTGCAGGCGATCCGGGATCGTGTGACGAGGGTGTTTTCCCCTCCCGTCTAGGGAATGGACAACGCAGTCGCGTGTCATCCTCGGCGAGCGTCAGCGAGGGAAGGGGATCCACAGTCCGGTGCCGAGCTGATGGATTCCCTTCCCCTCCGTTGCGCTCCGGCCGGGAATGACACCTGTTGGTTCGTGCATCCTCTCCGACGTCATGGCCGTCCCCGGGCTCGATCCGGGGATCGGTCCGGGCCATCCCGCTTCCAGACCCGTCGCCCTCATCCTGAGGAGCAGCCGTGAGGCTGCGTCTCGAAGGAGGGTCCGGAAGAGCCCTGAACTCCTCCTTCGAGACGCCGCTTGTCGCGGCTCCTCAGGATGAGGCCGAGCGAGACGGTCGGGATCACGGCCCGCGACACCCTCTGCCGTCATGGCCGGGCTTGTCCCGGCCATCCCGATAAGGTGAGGCTCGGCGCTTCTTGGACTGGGATCACCGGCACGAGGCCGGTGATGACGTCGGAGGGTGCAGTCGGAGGGTACGAGGGCCGAAGGGCGCAAGCCGATCCGGGAGCGTGAAAACCAGCACGGCACCGTCATCCCGCAGAGGCCGGGATCCATAACCGCGGCGGCACTCCAGTGGGGATTGTCAGCGGCTCCGCATTCCCACCCGCGCGGGAACGACAATACCGAGGGTCGGGCCTCCAACCTGCCGCACTCCCGGACCGCCTGCCCGGTCGTGGATGACGACGGCGAATCCCGTCGGAGACAGCACTTCTCCTCGGCCTGACATCGCCCGGCCGGACCCTATATTCTCACCCATGGCGCTGCGTTCCACCGACATCCTCACCCAGACCCCGCAAGGGCTCTATTGCCCCCTTGGCGACTTCCATATCGATCCGGTCCGGCCTGTGAAGCGGGCGCTCGTCACCCATGGCCATTCGGATCACGCCCGCTCGGGACACCGCTCCGTCCTGGCGACGCGGGAGACCCTGCTCATCATGGGCGTGCGTTACGGGGCGGATTTCGCAGGCTCCACGCAGGAGGCTCACTTAAGCGAGAGCCTGCGCCTCGGGGATGTGACCGTGCGCTTTACCCCTGCGGGTCATGTGCTGGGCTCGGCGCAGATCGCCATCGAAGCGGGAGGCACCCGCGTCGTCGTGTCGGGCGATTACAAGCGGGCGGAGGACCCGACCTGCCTGCCCTATGAGGTCGTGCCCTGCGACGTCTTCATCACCGAGGCGACCTTCGGCCTGCCGGTCTTCCGCCATCCGGACACGCGCGCCGAGGTGCGCAAGCTCCTCGATTCCGTCGCCCTCTTTCCCGAGCGCGCCCATATCGTCGGCGCGTATGCGCTGGGCAAGGCGCAGCGGGTCATGGCCCTCCTGCGCGAGGAAGGCTACGACAAGCCGATCTATCTGCACGGCGCCATGGAGCGCCTGACCGAATTCTATAAATCCGAGGGCATTCCTCTGGGCGAGACGCCCAAGGTCGTGGCCTCGGAGCGTTCGAAGCTTGCCGGTGCCATCGTGATCTGCCCACCCTCCTCGATCCAGGACCTGTGGTCGCGACGCTTTCCCGATCCCGTCACCTGCTTCGCCTCCGGCTGGATGCGGGTGCGGGCACGGGCGCGGCAGAAGGGCGTGGAGCTGCCGTTGGTGATCTCCGACCATTCCGATTGGGACGATCTGTGCCGCACGATCCGGGAAACCGGCGCCGGGGAGGTCTGGGTCACGCATGGGCAGGAAGACGCGCTCGTCCATTGGTGCACCACCCACGGCATCCGGGCGCGGCCCCTGCACATGCTGGGCTACGGCGACGAGGGCGAGGCGGAGGAGGCGCCTGCGGCTGGCGCGGAAGCGGGAGACGCCGCATGAACCGCTTCGCCGCCCTCCTCGACCGCTTGGGCTACGAGCCGCGCCGCAACGCGAAGCTGCGGCTGCTCGCGGACTATTTCCGCCATACACCCGATCCGGACCGGGGCTATGCGCTGGCCGCCATGACCGGCGCGCTCATGTTCAAGGAGGCCAAGCCCGGCCTGATCCGCGGCCTCGTCGAGGAGCGGACCGACCCGGAGCTGTTCCACATGTCCTATCACTATGTGGGCGATCTGGCCGAGACCGTGGCGCTGATCTGGCCCTCCCCCGGGCATGAGAGCGTGGCCCCTGCGTCGGGCGCTCCGGCCATCGGACACAACAATCCGCCGCCTCATGTCCCGAGTCTCACCGAGGTCATCGAAACCCTGGCGACCACGAGCAAGAGCGACCTGCCCGGCCGGGTCGCCGAGTGGATGGACGCTCTCGACGAGACGGGACGCTGGGCCTTGATCAAGCTGATCACCCGGGAGCTGCGTGTCGGCGTCTCCGCGCGGCTCGCCAAGACGGCGGTCGCCCAGCTCGGCCAGGTCGAGCCCGACGAGGTCGAGCTGATCTGGCACGGGCTGGAGGCGCCTTACGAGGACCTTTTCGCCTGGGTCGAGGGCCGCGGCCCGAAGCCCGAATCCGGCAATCCCGCGCCGTTCCGCCCCTCTATGCTCTCGCATCCCCTGGAGGACGAGGATTTCGCCAAGCTCGAGGCCTCCGAGTTCCTGGCCGAGTGGAAATGGGACGGCATCCGCCTGCAGGCCGCGGCCGGCCATGGCAGCGACGGGCGCCCGGTGAAGCGGATCTATTCCCGCACCGGCGAGGACGTCTCCCGCGCCTTTCCCGATCTGGTCGAGGCGCTGAATTTCGAGGGCGCCATCGACGGCGAATTGCTGATCGTCCGCGAGGGTCGGGTCCAGAGCTTCAACGTGCTGCAGCAGCGCCTGAACCGGAAGGCCGTGACGCCGAAGCTCATCGCGGAGTTCCCCGCGCACCTGCGTGTCTACGACATCCTGTTCGAGGGCGAGGAGGATCTGCGCGGCCTCCCCTTCGCGGAGCGGCGGAAGCGCCTGGAGGCGCTCGTCGCCCGCATCGACGACCCGCGCATCGACCTCTCGCCCATGGTGCCCTTCTCGACCTGGGAGGACCTAGCCGCCGCCCGCGCCGACCCGGCTTCCGTCGGCGCCGGTCTCGATGCGGATGCCATCGAGGGCTGCATGGTGAAGCGGGCGAACAGCCCCTATCTCCCCGGCCGACCCAAGGGCTACTGGTACAAGTGGAAGCGCGATCCGTACCTCGTCGACGCCGTGATGATGTACGGCCAGCGGGGTCACGGGAAGCGCTCGTCCTTCTATTCCGACTACACCTTCGGGGTCTGGCGCGATGGGCCGGGTGGACAGGAGCTGGTGCCCGTCGGCAAGGCCTACCACGGCTTCACCGACGAGGAACTGGTGAAGCTCGACCGTTACGTCCGGAACCACACGGTCAACCGCTTCGGCCCGGTGCGGGAGGTGGAATACGGCAAGGACAAGGGCCTCGTGCTGGAGGTGGCCTTCGAGGGGCTGCAGCGCTCGACCCGGCACAAATCCGGCGTCGCCATGCGGTTCCCCCGCATCAACCGCATCCGCTGGGACAAGCCTGCCGCCGAAGCCGACCGGATCGAGACCCTGGAAAGGATCCTGGAGCGCGGCGAGAAGGAGGTCTACCCGCTGCAGGACAAGGAAGCGAAGAGGCAGAAGGGATGAGGATCGAAACCGTGTCCGAAGGCGAGATCACGCGGCAGTCCAGCGGGCGGCTCGGCATCGACACGCGGGGTCAGGGATTGACCGAGATCACGGATGCGGTGGCGGCTTGGGTGTCCGGCACCGGCATCCGGCGTGGGCTTTTGACCGTCTTCTGCCGCCACACCTCGGCCTCGCTCCTGATCCAGGAGAATGCCGATCCTGATGTCCGCCGGGATCTGCTGACCGCCTTCGATCGTCTGGCTCCGCGGAACGCGGGCTATGTCCACTCGACCGAGGGTCCGGACGACATGCCGGCCCATATCCGGACCGTGATCTCGGGCGTCTCCCTGAGCATTCCCGTGATGGAAGGCCGGATGAGTTTGGGAGCCTGGCAGGGGATCTACCTCGCCGAGCACCGGGACAGGCCCCATCGCCGGGATCTTACTTTTCACCTGATCGGGGCGTAATCCACATGATCGAGTGTGTCGCCTCAGTACTTTCCCTTAGAATAGCCAGGGTCTTCGATTGCCGCCTTGCTATTTCATGAGGGATGCGGCTAAGGCTCAAGCAAGCGTCTCGTGGGAGAAGGCACACGTGCAAAGTCAAACCACCACGATCATCATTGCCGATGACCATCCGTTGTTTCGCGGGGCATTGAGACAGGCCGTCGCCTCCACCATGCCCCAGGCCCGGGTGGTCGAAGCGAGCGGCATGGATGACTTGAACGTCACTCTGACCCAGGAGCGGGACGTCGACCTGATCCTGCTCGATCTGACGATGCCGGGCGTACAGGGCTTTTCCGGATTGATGTCGCTCCGAGCCCAATATCCTGAACTGCCCGTCGTGATTGTTTCCGCAACGGAAGAGCCCACCGTGATCCGCCGCGCCATGGATTTCGGCGCCTCCGGCTTCATCCCGAAATCCATCGATATCGACAGCATCGGCGGCGCCATCCAGGCGGTGCTGGCCGGCGACACCTGGACCCCGCCGGACGTGGACCTCTCCGCTTCGGAAGATCCCGAAACCGCCGATCTCGTCCGCCGCCTCGGCACGCTGACCCCGCAGCAGGTTCGCGTCCTGACCATGTTGTCCGAGGGCCTGCTCAACAAGCAGATCGCCTACGAACTCGGCGTCTCGGAAGCGACCGTGAAGGCCCACGTGTCGGCCATTCTCGACAAGCTCGGCGTCGACAGCCGCACGCAGGCGGTCATCGCGGCCTCGAAGATCGGCGTGACCCAGCGCCCCTCCCCGGCCGGGGCCGATTAAAGCCTCTCGATAAACCTGTCGATCCGCGACAGCGCCTGTTCCGACAGAGCGCTGTCGAAGCGGATGAACACGTGGCAGCCGCCGGGCCAGATGGCGAGGTCGGTCGTGTTGCCTGCCGCCACCCAGCGCGACGCCATGAAGAGGCTGTCGTCGAGGAGCATGTCCTTGGTCCCGACGGAGAACAAAGCCGGCGGCAGTCCTTTCAGGTCGGCATTAAGGGGCGAGATATCGGGATCGCGCCGGTCGGGGGCCTGACCGCAGAAATTGTCGGCGAAGACCCGCACGTCGTTCGTGTTGAGGATCAGCCGCTCGTTGCCCCAATGCCGGACGCTCGGCGTGAGAGAAAGATCGTAGCACCCGGCGAAGAGATTGGCGCCCCGGAAGGGGGTCAGCCCGTGCCTGTCGCGCAGGCGCAAGATCGTCACTGCCGAGAGATGGGCACCGGCCGACTCGCCGCCGATGAACAGGCGCGAGGTGCCGAACCGGCTCTCCATCTCCCGGATGACCCAGAGAGCCGCCGCCTCGCAATCGTCGGGCGCGGCCGGATAGGCATGTTCGGGAGCGAGGCGATACTCGACGGAAACGACCACCAGTCCGCAGCTTTCCGCCAGACGGTCGAGCCAAGGGTCCTGCTCATCCGCCGTGCCCCAGGTCCAGCCGCCGCCATGGATATGGAAATAGACGCCGCGCGGGTTGTCCGGAGCGATGATGCGCAGGGGAATGGGACCAGCCAGTCCATCAATGGTGATGGTCCTGGCCCGGCTGCTAGACGGCATCAGGGGGAACGGCCCCAATCCCTGGCGACGCCGCTCCCGCACCACGGCCGGAGGCACCGACATCGGATCGGGCAGAGCGGCGAGCTTTGCCACGATCTCGGCATTCTGGGCGCGGATCTCGTCGCTGACGGCGGAGGGGTCGAAAAGGGCTGGATCGATCATGCGAAGCTCGGATTGGGTTGCGTTCGTCGCCGGCCCTTGCGATGAAGCACACGCAACGACCCAGGTCTATTACGCTTTCTTCCAGTGACGCTTTCTGACGAGATGAGGATATGTCCAACCTGAACCGCTTTCTCGGCGGCTCCCCCGGCTCCGTGCTGGTGAAGCTGATTTTCCTGTCCCTGCTCGTCGGCGCCTTTCTGGCGTTTCTCGACATCACGCCTGTCGCGCTGGTCGAAGGCCTGTTCAACTGGATCGCCTCCGTTCTCGACCTCAGCCTCGAGACGGTTCTCGATGTGGGCCGCTGGATTCTCTACGGCGCGATCATCGTCGTCCCGCTCTGGCTCATCTCGCGCCTGTTCAGCAGCCGGCGCTGAGACCTTCGAGGACCACCATGGACGGCTCAGCGACCGCACGGCGGCTGGACATCTCCCATCGTCGCATCCTGACCCTCGCGCTGCCGATGACCTTGTCGCACGTGACGACGCCCCTCCTGGGGCTTGTCGATGCGACAGTGATCGGACGGCTCGGCGAAGCGCATCTGCTCGGAGCGGTGGCGCTGGGCGCCGTAATCTTCGACTTCGTGTTCTGGAGCTTCGGGTCCTTACGCATGGCAACCGCCGGCCTGACCGCCCAGGCGACCGGCGCCGGCAACCGGCATGAGGTCGACCTGACGCTCGCCCGGGCTTTCCTGGTGGCCGGCGTGACGGGCCTTCTGCTGATCCTGCTGCAATGGCCCATCGCGACGCTGGCCTTCTCCATGGCGGGTGCGAGCCAGGCGGTGACCGATGCCCTCTCGACCTACTTCTTCATCCGCATCTGGGCGGCACCCTTCACCCTGGCGAACTACGTGATCCTGGGATCCACCTTGGGGCGCGGCCGCACGGATCTCGGTTTGTTGCTGCAGGTGGCGATCAATGTGGCCAATATCGTGTTCACGATGGCGCTGGTCCTCGGCTTCGGTCTCGGCATTGCGGGTGCGGCCATCGGCACGGCACTCGCCGAGGTGCTGGGGGCAGGCCTCGGCATCGTGGTTCTGCGTCGCCTCGGCTCTAACCCGCTGGCGGTCACGTGGCCTGAGGTCCTGCACCGGGCGGCCATGCTGCAGACGCTGGCCATGAACCGGGACATCATGATCCGCAACGTGGCGCTGATCCTCGCCTTCTCGATCTTCAGCGCCCTCGGAGCGCGGTCCGGCGATGTGACGCTCGCGGCGAATGCGGTGCTCTACAACATGTTCCTGATCGGCGGCTATTTCCTCGACGGTTTCGCCACCGCGGCCGAGACCCTGTGCGGCCAGAGCATCGGCGCCCGCGACGAACGGAGCTTCCGGCGCGCCATCCACTTGAGCCTGGGGTGGAGTTTAGGATTCGGCCTTGCCGTTTCTGCGCTCTTCCTGATCGGCGGCGGCTTCTTCATCGACTTCGTGTCGACGAACCCGGAGGTGCGTTCCTATGCGCGGGATTATCTGGTCTTTGCCGCTCTGACCCCGCTCTTCGGTGCTGCCGCCTTCGCCTTCGACGGCATCTACACGGGAGCGACCTGGACACGATCCATGCGCGACCTGATGGTGATCGCCTTCATCGCCTACGGAGCCATTCTTCTAGCGGCAGGCGATCTCGGCAACACGGCGCTCTGGATCGCTCTCCTGACTTTCCTGAGCGCACGAGGCCTCGGCCAGTTCATCCTCTATCCGCGGCTGGCGAAGAAGACCTTTGCCAGCCTGTCTTGAGCGGATATCTTAAAGCCGCCCCTGCGCAATCGCCGATGCATCGCGCCCGAGGGCTTGCGCCAGCGACGTGTTTTCGTTTTCGAGCGTCTGCAACAACCCGCGCTTGATGTCGCCGATGAGGCCGGGCCCCTTGTAGACCATGGCCGAGTAGAGCTGCACCAGGCTCGCGCCGGCGCGGATCTTGGTCCAGGCCGCTTCCGCGGAGTCGACGCCGCCGACACCGATGAGCGGAAACTTGCGCTCCACACGCATGAATGTCTCGGCGAGAAGTTTTGTGGACGGGACGAACAAAGGCTTGCCGGACAGACCGCCCATTTCCGAGGCGAGCGCCTTCTCCCTCAGGCTGTCGGCCCGGGCAGTGGTCGTGTTGGAGACGGTCAGCCCGTCGATGCCGCGCTTGAGCGCCGTGGCGACGATCGCATCGAGCGTATCGAGCGAAATGTCGGGTGCGATCTTCAACAGAATGATCGTCTTGCGCCTGCCCTGGTCCGCCTTGTCGCGTGCGTCCATGCTGCGGGCGAGGAGATCGTCGAGGAACGCCTCTCCCTGCAGATCGCGCAATCCCGGCGTGTTGGGCGAGGATACGTTGATCGTCAGAAAATCGGCCAAACCACACAGACGCTCGATGCACAGAACGTAATCGGCGATCCGGTCGGTCGAATCCTTGTTCGCCCCGATATTGACGCCGACGATACCCGGGCGTCCGCGACGGCTCGCGAGCCGCCGGCGGGCTGAATCGAGCCCCTCGCTGTTGAGGCCGAAGCGGTTGATCACGGCCTCATCGCGTGTCAGCCGGAAAACCCGCGGCCGCGGGTTGCCCTCTTGCGGCTTCGGCACCACGCCACCGAGTTCGACGAAGCCGAAGCCGAGACCGAGGAGTTGGTCGGGCACTTCGCATTGCTTGTCGAAGCCTGCCGCAAGTCCCACGGGATTGGGAAAATGCCTGCCGAACACATCGACGGACAGGCGCGGATCGTCCACCGGCGCCGGCGATATCGGCATCAGGGACAATCCACGGATCGTCAGCTGGTGCGCCGTCTCCGCATCGAGCGCATGAAGAGCGGGTTTGGCCAGGGAAAAGAGAGCGCCGATCATCGGGCAAGTTCCGGAAAGATGTGCTGGCCATCCTGGCCGAGGGGCAGTGGCTTCACCCATCGAACGGCGGAGAGGGACAGCGGAGCATAGAGGTGCGGGAACAGGTCTCCACCGCGGGAAGGCTCGTAACGAAGGGCTTCGCCCAGCGAATCGACATCGACGGCGACCAGCAGCAGATCGTCCTGCCCGGCAAAGTGCCTTTTAGCCGTCTCACGGACCTGTTCGGCTGTTGAGAAATGGATGTACCCATCCTGGATATCGACAGGCGCTCCTTCGAAGGAGCCGGCCTTTTCAGCCTCTTGCCAAAGAAAAGCGGGGCAAATTTTATAAATAATGCGCATGAAGTCTTGATTAGCCGTGCGTCACATCAGGAGCAACCCAAATTAGACATATTGTCTCAATAGTCTGTTGCCAGTTGTCTAAGCTTTCGGTCACATTTAATTCCTAATTATAGGTTCGCTTTCATTTATTTCGCTCCTAGCGAAGGTTAGTACAATGTTATCTCACGAGCGCGTCTGGGCTGCTATCGATGCATTGGCATCACGCCATGGCATGACCGCATCAGGACTGGCTCGCAAGGCCGGTCTCGACGCGACCAGCTTCAACAAGTCGAAGCGCGTGAGTCCCGAGGGCCGGGAGCGCTGGCCTTCCACGGAGTCGATCTCGAAAATCCTGAAAGCCACCGGCGCGACCCTGGAGGATTTTCTCCGCCTCGTCGAGCCCTCCGGTTCCTTGCGCCGCTCCATGATCCCGTTGATCGGCATGGACGACGCGGTAGCCGGCAACGTCTTCAACGAAGAAGGCATGCCGAACGAAGGTCCGGGCTGGGACGAGATCGAGTTTCCCGATTTCGGTCAGGAGAAGGTTTTCGCTCTCGAAGTTACGGGCGATGCCCTGGCCCCGCTCTACCGCGACGGCGACGTCCTCATCGTCTCGCCGACGGCCAGCACCCGCAAGGGCGACCGGATCGTCGTATGCACGACCAGTGGGGAAATTCTGGCCAAGGAGCTCAAGCGCCGCTCGGCCAAGACTCTGGAAATGACGTCCCTTGCCAAGGATCAGGAAGACCAGATGATCCCGACTGAAGAGGTCTCCTGGGCCGCCCGGATCATGTGGGCGCGGCAGTAGGCGCTCGTCAGGCTGCGCGGCCGGCCCCGCGCTCCTTCAGGAAAGCCTCGTGCTCGCGCACGAGATCGCCATTGAGCGCCTTTCTGATCAGCGCCCGCGTCTCCTTCACCCCGTAGAGAGCGATGAACGAGCCGAAGCGCGGACCGCGGGGCTCGCCCAGCAGCACCTGATAGATCGTATTGAACCACTCGATGGACACGCCCGGGCGCTCGGGCGTTGCGCCCTTGGCTTTGAGATCCTGATAGCGCGGTTCGGCCCGACCCACGTTGTAGATCTCTTCCTGGATCGCTTCCGCCGTCGCCGGACGGTCTCCGGCCTCGAAGGAGCCGAGCACCTCTTCCAGTCGCTGCAGCGACGCCGCCTCGACCTCGTCCGCCAGGCGATAGGCCTTCTGCGGCTTCACGAAATCCTCGAAGTAGCGCACGGCACGCTTCACGAGGCTGTCGAGACGCGGATGGGTCTCCGGCGAAACACCCGGCGCATAGCGGCGGATGAAGCCCCACAGCACGTTGGGATCCTCGGAATTCGCCACCGCCACCAGGTTGAGCAGCATGGAGAAGGAGATCGTCGTGCCGGGCTGATTGCCTCCGTCGGACGACACCAGCTCGGGAGCCGGCGGCTCGCCCGAATGGAGATGCCAGACCGGATTCATCAGGCGCGCCTTGGCATCCTGCGCCGGGTACTTCTCCAGGAAGGTCAGGTAATCGTCGACCTGGCGTGGGATCACGTCGAAGTAGAGCTTCTTCGCCTCGCGCGGCTTGTTGAACATGAACAGCCTCAGGCTGTCCGGCGTGCCGTAGGTCAGCCACTCGTCGATGGTGAGCCCGTTGCCTTTCGACTTGGAGATCTTCTGGCCCTTGTCGTCCAGGAAGAGCTCGTAATTGAACCCATCCGGCGGCAGGCCGCCGAGAGCCTTGGCGATCTCGCCCGACAGCTTCACGCTGTCGATCAGGTCCTTGCCCGCCATCTCGTAATCGACGCCGAGCGCCACCCAACGCATGGCCCAATCGGGCTTCCATTGCAACTTGGCATGGCCGCCCGTCACTGGCGTCTCGAAGCGCTCGCCCGTATCCGGATCGCGCCATACGATCGTGCCCGCGTCGAGCTTGCGCTCGTCGATCGGCACCTGCATGACGATGCCGGTCTTCGGGTGGACAGGCAGGAAGGGCGAGTACGATTGCTGGCGCTCCTCGCGCAGCGAAGGCAGCATGATCGCCATCACCGCGTCGTAGCGCTCGAGCACGGTGAGCAGCGTCTTGTCGAAGCGCCCGGCCTTGTAGCACTCGGTCGCGGACATGAACTCGTAGTCGAAGCCAAAGGCATCGAGGAATTCGCGCAGGCGCGCATTGTTGTGATGCGCGAAGCTCTCATGGGTGCCGAAAGGATCCGGCACCTGGGTCAGCGGCTTGCCGAGCGCGGAGGCCACGAGTTCCTTGTTCGGAATGTTGTCCGGCACCTTGCGCAGACCGTCCATATCGTCCGAAAAGGCGACAAGGCGCGTCGGGATGGTATCACTGGTCAGCACCCGGAAGGCATGGCGCACCATGCTGGTGCGGGCGACCTCGCCGAAGGTCCCGATATGCGGCAGGCCCGAAGGGCCATAGCCCGTCTCGAACAGAGCCTCTTTCTTTCCCGTCCGTTTGAGCCGCTCGATGAGCTTGCGCGCCTCCTCGAAAGGCCAGGCGGTGGCAGTCTGGGCGGCGTCGATCAGGGCAGGATCAAGGGTCAGAGGGTGAGACATGGGCCTAGTGCTTGCGGGAAAATGCTTCCAGAAGCGCGGCACACTAGGGATCAGACCTGTTAGGGTCAATGCGATAAACCCGTCCGCTCCAAGGCAGAGGGAAGGTTAGAACGGGCTGATCGGGAAGAAACGCAGGTAGAGCTCGGCGTATTTTCCTTCCTTCCACAATTGCTGCAGGGCGAAATCCAGGGCCCGGCGCAGGTTCTCATCCTCGGCTCGGGTGATGAAGCCGATCCCTTCGCCGAAGAAGCGGCTCTCCAGATAAGGCCCGCCGGAGAAGTCGCAACATCCGCCCGCCTCCTCTCCCCCGATCCAGAGCGCAAGGCCGAGGCCATCGGCGAACAGGTAGTCGATCTCGCCTGCCTTAAGGGCAGCCTGAGCGGCGGCCAGCTCCGCATAGGGCTTGAGGGTAGCGCCGGTCACGAAGGCTTTTGCGAAGGCCTCATGGGCCGTGCCGCCGACAACGCCGATGGTCTTGCCCTGAAAGGCCCTGGCTTCGGGAGTGGGCTGATTGCGGTCCTTTCGCACGGCAAAGCGAGCCGGAATCTTGAAATACGGGGCCGTCACGGCGAAACGCCGCCGCAGATCCGCCGTCACGGGAATGGCGGCAGCCACCACGTCGCCCTGCCGTTCGTTCAGGGCGTCGAGCAACATGTCGAAACGGCGGACCTGGATGGTGCAGGTGATGCCGAGACGCTCGCAGGCGGCGCGGGCGAGTTCCACCGAGAGCCCGGTCGGATTGCCGTCCAGCCCAGGAAAATGAAGCGGAGGAAAGTCGTCATCGACGAGAAAGCGGATCGTGCGGGTAGCTGGCAGGTCGGGCCGGTCGAGCTGCGCCTTGGGATCCCAGAAGTTCGGGATGGCCACGCCTTGCGCCTGCGCAAGGCTCGGCAACAACAAAAGAGCCGATAAGGCCCAAATATGCGCAGGGAGCTTGATCTTGGAAGGGAAGCGCGCAATCAATGTAATGATATCTCGAAGCATAAGCTGATATTCTCTTGCACGCGACCCCGCACCCATCAAGCGCGTCTTTCGAAAGTGTCTTGTGCTCATGAAGCTGGGTCTAGCGGAGCCAAGCCCACAGTCAACAGCACTGCCGGTCGAGATCGGCTTCCTGGCCCATCACGGGCATCCACCGGAAACCCTGCGCCAAGCCGCGATCCTCGCTCGATCCGTCGGGGTGCCGGCCGATGAATTTCTGCTGAAGCACAACCTCGTCGGCGAGGATGATTTCTACCGCGCCCTTGCGACCGAACTCCAGCTGCCTTTTTTGGCGGCCCCCCGCCTGTCGCGATCAGCCCATTATCCCAACAGCGTCTTGGCGGGCATCGCCCCCTTGGGAAACCGGAAATCCGGCTTCGTGATGGCGCCACGCGGTGAGGCGCTCGCCCGCTTCCTCAGAACGCGGCCCCGTGGTGGGCCGCTTGCGATCACCTCGCCATCGCGAATGAGAGAAGCGGTCTTTCGCGCTCGAGGCCCGTGGATAGCACATCGGGCCGCGTCCGATTTGGCCGAACGGACTCCCGATCTGGCAACCGATCTCAGCTATGCGCAGATTGCCGTACTGTCCATCGGTGTTGCGCTCATCTCGTTCGGCATCTGCCACGCTCCGGAGGCGACCGTCACGATCATGGGTGCCGCTCTGGGGCCGCTGTTCCTGGGTATGATCGTCCTGCGGCTCGCAGCCTCGATCTTGAACAATCCCATTGAGCCGAAAACCCAGTTGCCCCGCGCCGAGGATACCGGTCTGCCGGTTTATACGATCATCGCGGCGCTCTACCGCGAGAAGCGGGTGGCTGCCCGGCTCATCCATGCCTTGTCGCGGCTCGATTATCCTGCGGCGAAGCTCGACATCAAGCTCGTGCTCGAAACCGATGACCGCGAAACGCTGGAAACTCTTCAGGCTATTGAACTGCCGGGCAATACGGAGATCATCGTCGCCCCCAAGGGCGAGCCGCGCACCAAGCCGCGGGCGCTCAACGTCGCTCTGCCCCTGGCGCGGGGCCGCTTTACGGTCATCTACGATGCCGAAGACGTGCCGGATCCCGGCCAGTTGCGCCTGGCTGTCGCCCGGTTTGCAGGTCTGCCGCGCAACGTCGCCTGCCTTCAGGCGCGTCTGACCATCGACAACACGGACGATTCCTGGCTCACGCGGTTGTTCACCATCGAGTACGCAGCCTTGTTCGATGTGTTCAATCCCGGCTTGGCGGAGATCGGAAGCCCCATCCTCTTGGGCGGCACCTCGGTCCTGAAGGCAATCCATGGCTGGGATGCCTGGAACGTCACCGAGGATGCCGATCTCGGCATTCGTCTGGCACGGTTGGGCTACGAAGTCAGGGATCTTCCTTCCTCGACCCTCGAGGAGGCACCCAGCACCCTTGGCGTCTGGATGCGGCAGCGAACCCGGTGGATGAAAGGTTACGTCCAGACCGCGACCAGCCATTCGCGCAAGCCCGGGGCTTTGCTCCGGCAATTGGGCATCTGGCGCTTTTATGGCGCTCTTGTTCTGACCTGGGGCATCGTGCTCAGCGCCGTGGTCTATCCGCTCTTTTCCGCGCTGTTCCTGACATGGTGGCTTTCCGGAACGGCCAGACTCTTCGCTTCGCGATGGGAGCTCATGGGACATGCTTACAGCCTGACGCTGTTCTTCTCCGGAGCAATTGCGATCGTCGTTCCGGCGTGCTTTGCCCTTCACAGGCGCCGACTCTGGCGGCTTCTGCCATGGGTGCCGCTGCTTCCGTTCTATTACGGGCTTGTCAGCCTCGCGGCCTGGAGAGGTTTGTGGGAACTGGCGACTGCAACGTTCCGCTGGAACAAGACGAGCCATGGCCACGCCCGGACATCGCGGAGCGGCCTCGTTCAGAAGCACCAGGCTAGGGTAGTCGACACCAGATCGTTGAAGACGGCGCCACCATAGCGCCACCAGAGGAGACCGCCAGATGCGACCAGACACAGGACCGCGCCGGCCAGAAGGCTCACACGGACCCGTCTCTCCTGCTGTTCGGCTTGTCCCGTTCCCGCACTCACGCGTTCAAATCCTTCAAAGGCGGCCGCTGCGGACCAAACATAGAGCGCTCCGCGTCCAAGGGAAAGGGATCAGGCCTGGAGCCAGTTCCGCAATCTGGAGAGGCGTGGCTCTTCCTCATGAGTGACGGCCTGAGCCAGTGCGGCGCGGCTTCCGATCAGGATGACGAGGCGGCTTGCGCGCGTCACGCCCGTATAGAGGAGCTTGCGCCGCAGCATGGAGGCCTGCTGCAACGCTACAGGAATGATCACCGCCGGATATTCCGATCCTTGCGCCTTGTGGATCGTGACGGCATAGGCGAGGGCCAACTCGTCGAGTTCCCTGAGCGTGTAGACCACGAGCCTGTCGTCGAATGCGACCGTGAGTTCGCCCTCTGTGCGGCTCACCTCACGGACGATGCCGACTTCTCCATTAGAGGCTGGTGAGCAATTATCTTTCCTTTCGCGTGAGGCGACGCAGCAGGATGCGGCTCATGGCGAGATAGAGCAACATCTCGCCGGTCTCGACCAAGCGTTCGTAGTCCTTGGCGAGCCGCCGGTT
>NZ_VOSK01000210.1 GCF_009296175.1 Microvirga tunisiensis
GTGCGGGCTTGCGGATGAAGGGAGTGCATCACGTCCTCCTGCGGTGAGAAGCTCGGCGTCGCAGGCCGTCAAAGCGCCAAGTGTACTCCTCAATGGCGTAACGCACCCGATCCCAACAACGTTCCGCCACCAAACAGCTACCGTCATGACCCGGCCCACCAGTGGCTGCGGTCGCTGATCAGCGAAGCCGCGAAGGACGCATCAGACCCGTTGGTGGGAGCTGAAGGCGAAGGTTAGGTTGGATCCGTCGCAACCACGTTTCCGCGCACTAAGATAGCCGAAATAGGTCGCCGACTTCCCGGGGAATGACGCAGCGTGCCTTTGGGCGCTGATCCGGGGGCAGTGACGAATCAGGAGACGGGTTCAAAGTCTCAAATTGGCACTCCTGAGACGTAAGCGTTTGGTCCGCTTCGACATTCAAGTGCCGACGTTCGTTGGTTGGGCCGGAACGTGAAACTTTGACCCTGATGTATGGACCGGCCGTGCGTCGCAAGAGGCTTTCGAGATGGTGAGGTTGGTCTTGCGCTCATGGATCCGGCCCTTTGCGGAGCAGAGCTCCTGGCCATCATGGATATCCGCTCACACCGGTTCTCATTAGCTGAACTTCAGCATTCGGGGCCATGGTGGGAGTGCGCCGGCCTTCTCGCATACAGGCCGCAGATATAAGCCCCGCATCAAGGATCAGCCCGTTTCTTCTCCAAAGAGGTCAGCGCCATTGAGGGGAATTGCCGCTGACACGAAACGAGGTGCTTGATGCGGGGCTGGGACCTGCTGCCACGGGGGCACAAGATTGCAGCAGATCCAAATGGACTTTGCTATGGCTTGTTGCTCTCCGGTGTGGCTCGGGGCAGTAGGCCATTCAGAAGAAGATCGACTGCAATCTCGAAGTGCCGATCCAAGTCGATGGGCCGCCGGTCCGAGAACAGAAGCATCCAGATGTTCAGGGAGAGAGCCGGTGCGAGCAGGAGTTCCGGGAACTCCAGGACAGAGGAGTGACGGATCTCGCCTTTGGCATTTCCATCGTCCAGAATCTGACGCAGCCGTCTGACCACCGGTCCCATGAAGTTCTGGTGGTGCTCGTCGATCAACTCGGGAAACCGGCTCGCCTCAGCAATCAGCAGGCGCAGGATCTCTCGACCTCGCGGGTCCGTCGCGATAATTCTGTACAAGAAGCAGAGATAGGCACGCAGGAACTCAGGAGCCGTAGATGAGTTCAATGCGGCGAATTCCTCAGCCTGAAGATGAACCGGCCGCGAGAGCTCGCGAACCATGGCGACGAAGAGCTGTTCCTTGTTCTCAAAGTAGAAGTAGATCGTGCCTTTTGTGACGCCGACGCGTGCTGCAACGTCTTCGAGACGCGTAGCGGCGTAGCCGTTCTGCACGAACTCCTCAAAGGCGGCTTCCAAGATCTCTCCAGGACGCTCTGCCTTGCGGCGGGCCCTTACACCTCCAGCCATAAGATACTCCTCACATCTCCCCTGTTGGCTCTCTACGGCTTCCTGAGCACAGCCGTCCACTAAGGAGGGTGGTCGGATCCGGTTTATTGACTAACTCGAGAGTCAATTATCCTTGACTGACTCGTAAGTCAACGAATATATGCGGTGCACCATTGATGAATCGAGCTCGATGATGACCCGCCCCAAAACACCGGCAGCCCGCCTCCTCTTGTCTGCAATCCTCCTCCTGGCTTTGCTTCCACCAGCCAATGCGCAGCAATCCGGTGGGCCGACCCCACCACCCCCGCAGGTCACCATCACGGAAGTGCAGACAAAGGCGGTGTCCGTCACCTACGAGTATGCCGCCCGTGTCTCGGCCTACCGCGAGGTGCAGGTGAGGGCGCGTGTGGGCGGCATCCTCCTGAAGCGGAACTTCATCGAAGGTGCACAGGTCAAGGCGGGCCAAGTGCTGTTTGAGATCGATCCGGCCCCCTTTGAGGCCGAACTCGCTCGGACCAAGGCACAGCTTCAGCAGGCCCAGGCGCAGTCCAACCAAGCCGTGCGGGATGCTGAGCGGGCGTTGCAGCTCTTCGCCCGCGGCGCAGGCAGCGAGAAGTCCCGCGATGATGCCATCGCGGCCAAGGAGCTTGGAGCCGCCGCCGTCGCCGCGGCCGAGGCTCAGGTTCGCACCGCTCAGCTCAACCTGGACTACACCAAGGTGAGGGCTCCCATCAGCGGCATCACCAGCCTGGAGCAGGTGCCGGAGGGCAGCCTGATCGGCACCAGCGGCGACAGCGGCCTGCTCACCGCCATCACCCAGCTCGACCCCATCTATGTGAACTTCGCCTTTGCCGATCGCGAGGGTGCGGAGATCCGCCGTCTCCTGGCTTCCCAGCAGCCGAAGCGATCCCCGGCGAAAGACCTCAAGGTGAAGATCACCTTCGGCGATGGTGAGGTCTATGATCAGGAAGGTATGATCGACTTTACCTCCAGCAGTATCGACACCCAAACCGGCACTCTGCAAGCCCGTGCCATCGTCAAGAACCCGAACCAGCGTCTGGTGCCGGGGCAGTTCGTGCGGGCGACCGTCACCGGCCTCACCCTGGACGATGCCATCGTGGTTCCTGAGGCGGCCGTGATGCAGGGACCGCAGGGGCAGTTCGTCTATACGATCAACAGCACCGGAAACGCCGAGATCCGCCCGGTCGAACTGAGCCGCCAGATTGAAAGCGGCTGGATCGTCTCCTCGGGCCTGAGGGCAGGGGACAAGCTCGTCACCGAGGGCGTCATCAAGGTTCGTCCTGGAGGGCCGGTCACCGCTGCGGTGGCATCAGCCAACACCAATGTGGCGGTGAAGCAATGAATCCTCGCTTCTTTATCGACCGGCCGGTTTTTGCCGCCGTCCTCTCCATCGTGATTGTTCTGGCTGGCGCCTTGGCCATCCGGGCACTGCCGATCGCTCAGTATCCTGAACTGACCCCGCCGCAGGTAGTCGTGAGCGCAACCTATCCTGGCGCGAGTGCCGAGACCGTTGCGCAAACCGTGGCGGCTCCCTTGGAGCAGCAGATCAACGGCGGGGAGGGCATGCTCTACATGCAGTCCACGAACTCCAGCAGCGGGTCGATGCAGCTGAGCGTCACCTTTGCGCTCGGCACCGACCCGGATCAGGCCACCATTGACGTCAATAACCGGGTTCAAAGGGCAACCTCGACCTTGCCAGAGGAGGTGACACGGCAAGGCGTTACCGTGGCCAAGCGTTCGACGTCAATTCTTGGCATGGTCGCCATGTTCTCGAAGGACCCGCGGTACGACCGGACCTATGTCGGCAACTATGCGCTTCTCAACGTGGTCGACGAACTCAAGCGCATCCCGGGCGTCGGGGATGCATCGGTGCTCGGGTCGGTGGAGTACTCCATGCGCATCTGGCTGCGGCCGGACAAGCTTGCCGAGTTCAACCTGACGCCGACAGAGGTCGCAGCAGCGATCCGCGAGCAGAATGCCCAGTTCGCTGCGGGCCGTTTCGGCGATGAGCCGACCGACAAGTCGGTGGCCTTCACCTACTCGGCCACAACACAGGGCCGCCTGCCGGACAAGGCGGCCTTTGAGGACATCATCCTGCGCTCGAACGAGAATGCGGCCGCTCTGCGTCTTAAGGATGTGGCGCGCGTGGAACTCGGGGCTCAGAGCTATACGGTCACAGCTCAGCTCAATGGCACCCCGGCGGTGCCGATCGCGATCTACCTCCAGCCCGGCGCCAACGCTCTGGCCACCATGGAGGCGCTGACCGGCCGGATGGACGAACTCAAGAAAGCTTTCCCGGAAGGCATCGACTATCAGGTTCCCTTTAACACAACCAAGTTCATCCAGGTCTCGGTCGAAGAGGTCATTCACACCTTCATCGAGGCCATCATCCTCGTGGTCGCCGTCGTGTTCCTGTTTCTGCAGAACTGGCGCGCGACGCTGATCCCGGTGATTGCGGTACCGATCTCGATCATCGGCACGTTTGCCGGCATGTACCTGTTCGGCTTCTCGATCAACCTGCTGACGCTGTTCGGCCTGGTGCTGGCCATCGGCATCGTGGTCGACGATGCCATCGTGGTGCTGGAGAACGTCGAGCGCATCATGTCGACGGAGCACCTGTCACCACGCAAGGCCGCCATTAAGGCCATGGGCGAGGTTACAGGGCCTGTCATTGCCATCGTGCTGGTGCTGTGTGCCGTATTCGTGCCCGTCACCTTCATGGGCGGTCTCGCCGGCGAGATGTACAAGCAGTTTGCTGTGACCATCGCGATCTCGGTCACGATCTCAGGCATCGTGGCTCTGACGCTTACGCCCGCTCTGTGCGCGCTGATCCTGAAGCCTGGCCATCATGAGCCGGCGCTGCCGTTCCGCCTCTTCAACCGTGCCTTCGACAAACTGACGGCGGGTTATACGGCCGGCGTCCGCTTCCTCGTCCGGCGGGTGGTGGTGGGTCTGCTGATCTCGGCGGGCGTGGTTGGCGCGACTGCCTACCTGTTCATGACCATTCCTGGTTCCCTGGTGCCGGACGAGGATCAGGGTATTATGTTCAGTGTCGCCATGCTGCCGCCGGCCGCTTCCTTGAGCCGGACCCAGGTGGTGGTGGACACAGCGAGCCAGAACTTCCAGAACCATCCGGCGGTGGAGAGTGTCTTTGCAGTATCAGGCTTTGATCTGCTCTCAAGTGGCATGAAGACCAGCGCCGGCACCTCCTTCGTATCCTTGAAGGACTGGGCCGAGCGCGAGGCGCCGGAGCTCGATGCGCGCAAGCTGGCGGGGCCATTCATGGGCATGAACGCCGGCATCAAGGACGGCATGGTCCTTGCCTTCAATCCGCCACCGATCATGGGCCTGAGCACGACCGGAGGGTTCGAGCTCTACCTGCAGGATCGGACTGGCGGGGGCGTGGCCAGCCTCAATGCGGCCACGACAAAGCTGGTCGAGGCCGCCTCCAAGCGGTCTGAGCTCACAGGCGTGCGGACGACGTTCAGCACCAACGTGCCGCAGTACAGGATCAACCTCGACCGCGACAAGGCCAAGGCCCTGAACGTGCCGATCAACTCGGTCTTCGAGGCGATGCAGAGCACCTTCGGCAACCTGTACGTCAACGACTTTACCCTGTTCGGACGCAATTACCGTGTCATGCTTCAGTCCGAGTCGAACTTCCGCCAGACGCCCGACGATCTCAGGCACGTCTTCGTCAAGACGGCTGCGGGCAGCATGATCCCGCTGAGCACGCTGGTGACGGTCGAGCGTGTGATTGGTCCCGATCAGTTGGAGCGCTTCAACGCCTTCAATGCCGCCAAGGTGACCGGCAACCCGGCTCCTGGCTACACCTCGGGCCAGGCGATTGCGGCCATGCAGGAGGTTGCCCGGGAGGCGCTGCCGGAGGGGTTCCAAGTGGCCTGGACGGGCTCGGCCTACCAGGAGTTGGAGACTGGCGGTACCGGATCCCAAGCCATGATCTTCGGCCTGGTCATGGTGTTCCTGATCCTGGCGGCGCAGTACGAGAAGTGGAGCCTGCCGCTCGCTGTCATCACGGCTGTTCCGTTTGCGTTGTTCGGCGCTCTAGTGGCGATCTGGCTACGGGGGCTGACCAACGACGTTTACTTCCAGATTGGTTTGGTGACTCTCATTGGTCTGGCGGCCAAGAACGCGATCCTGATTGTGGAATTTGCGGTGCTCAGGCGTCAGGAAGGCGCGAGCGCGGTCGAGGCTGCGATCGATGCCGCTCGCCTGCGCTTCCGGCCGATCGTGATGACGTCGCTGGCCTTCATTCTAGGCGTGGTGCCGCTCGCGATCTCGACTGGCGCAGGTTCTGCCAGCCGACACTCGATCGGCACGGGCGTGATTGGAGGAATGCTGGCGGCGACCTTCATCGCAACCTTCCTGATCCCGATGTTCTATCGCTTGATCGCATGGCGGCAGCCGAAGGCTCGCGAAGAGGATGACGATGTCCTGCTGGCGCCAGCTCAGGAAACGCCAGCACGATGATGGGAGTGGGCCGGCCCGTGGTCGCTAGAGCACAACGGCCGGCCCAAGGGAAGGACTTCATAGCGTATTGATCATGACATCGAAGCGTGATGCGACAACCGCCTCTGCCCAGAACCGTATTCTGGACGCCGCGGAAGATTTGATCACGGCAAGAGGCATCTCCGCCTTCACCCTCGATGCTGTGGCCCAGGCGGCAGGTGTCAGCAAAGGTGGCCTCCTGTACCACTTCAGCTCCAAGGACAGCCTGATCTCCAGCCTCCAGCGTCGCATGGCCTCACGGCTCGTGGATGCGCTGCAGGAGGCCGAAAAGCGCTCCGAGCCGATCCTTCAGGCATTTGTCCGACAGTTACGCCATGACTATGAAACTGGTGGACGGCATTTTGCGGCATTGCTGCTGGCCCGTGAGCAACCATATCCTTGCCAGGAGTTGCAATCGCTGATGACATGTCTCGCTCGACGGAGCAGCAGGTCTGGGGACAGCAAACCGCTGCTCCTCCTGCTGGCCGCCTTGGGATTGATCCTCTCCAGCCTCGCGCGGTTGCCCTATCCTGAACCTTCGCAAATCACAGACCTCTTTGACGAGATGGAAACAATCGCTGCTAAGTTCACGATTTGATGGCATTTGCACTGGCAAGTCGACCAGTGCGGATGTCGCCTTCTAGCAGAGACGACCTCAGCCATACTTCCACATTACTGGGATGAGCGGCCTCTCGCACCGCCATCCGCTATGACTCAGTTCGACCCACCTCAGGCCGGCCGTTCCGGTCCTGTGCCACTTCAATCCAAGGACGTCCATGTTCCATTTGGTATTCTCACTGCCGAGCCTCTATGTCCTGGCGCGGTTTGTGTGGCCGCTTCCTTGGGCGCCGGGCGGGAAGATCGCCCTTGCCATCCTCCTGCTCATGGCATCGCAATACCATCTCTGGAGCCGCCTCTCGTCCGGCTCGGTCTTCTCGCCCGAGTTCCCACGCGCTCTGGTGCTTCTGTTCAACTGGGCGTTCGGGGCGATCGTGCTGCTGGCGGTGATGCAGATCGTGCTCGATGTGACCGCGCTGGTGGCGAGTCCGGTTCGGCTTGGCGGCTGGGCTACACTGGATTGGGTGCGCAACGCAGCCGCCATCGCAGCCATGCTGCTGTCGGCTTTGGGCGTGCATCAGGCAACGCGCGTGCTGCCGCTCAAGGATGTCGAGATCGCAATCCCCGGGCTGCCGCAGCAGTTCGACGGCTACAGGCTTCTGCAACTGACCGACCTCCACATCAGCCGCCTGTTTCCTAAGGAATGGACCCGAGCATTGGTCGATCGTTCCAATATGCTCGGCGTCGATCTGATCGTGGTGACCGGCGACCTGATCGACGGGTCGTTCGATGCCCGGCGCGCCGACGTGGAGCCGCTCCGCGATCTGCATGCGAAGGACGGCGTCTGGGTCATTCCTGGCAACCACGAGTACTTCTTCGACTACGAGGCGTGGATGCGCCATTACGCCAGCCTGGGGATGCGCGTGCTGTCCAACGACCATACGGTCCTGACCCGCAATGGCGGGTCGCTCGTACTGGCCGGCGTCACCGACCTGTCGGCGACTCGGACCCGCCTCCCGGCACCGGATTTGTCGGCGGCTCTTGCAGGCGCACCATCAGACGCACCGATCGTGTTGCTCGACCACCAGCCCAGGAACGCCGCGCAGGCGGCCGCACGAGGTGTCGCGCTGCAACTGTCCGGCCACACTCATGGCGGCATGATCCTTGGGCTGGATCGGCTGGTCGCACGCGCCAACAACGGGTTCGTGTCGGGCCGATACATGATCGGCGGCATGACACTCTACGTCAACAACGGCACCGCACTCTGGCCCGGCTTCGCGCTGAGGCTGGGCCGCCCGTCCGAGCTGACACGCATCACCCTGAGGCGCGCGGCGCAGCAGGTTAGTCATCGTGTCCAGCCGGTGACGTTTCCTGCGCCGCGTCCTCACGCTTCAGCCGCCTCAGGATGACTTCACGAGGATCATGCCCTCCGGCGGAAGGGCAGCTTCTGGCACATCTCGGAAGAAGCGCTTTGGTCGGTTCATCAGGCGGTAAGCGGACCTTCGTTTCATTGGCTATTCGTTACACTTTGACCCTGAAGAGACATTTTGAGAATTGTCTCTTCCGAGCCGGAACTCGAAAGTCTGGCGCCACCCGAAGCCTCAAATGGCGTCCTTGAACAGCCAGGTGAGGCTGGGCTCTCCGTTCCCCGCACGGGCAAAAAAGAGAAGCGCCCGCTGCTTCAAGGGGCGCTTCAAGGTCCGGTCCGTAGGGGCAAAAATCGCGGCACCGGTCAGTTTCCAATATCCGGGCATACGCGCCGCGTCACGTCGGTACATTCCGACGTAGGAATCCGACAGTGCAGAGAAACCGCTTCCAATGGAAACCAGCCAGCACTTCTCCGGGGCCAGCCATGAGCACCTATACTTTGGCGGTATAGGAAGGAGCATCATATAGCCAAGCTCTGGCCGGCATGATCAACTGTGGCAATTGGAGGTTCTCGGCTTGAAAGCCATGCAGTTTCTCACCGGTGGCGGCACGATGGGTGCCCGGATCCAGGCCTGGGATTGGTCTGCCTCACCACTTGGCTCACCTGAGAGATGGCCGCAGGACCTGCGCACCGTCCTCAGGACTGTGCTCCACTCAAAGTTTCCGACTTTTCTCGTCTGGGGCCCCGAGCTCATCACCTTCTACAATGATGCTGCCCTCCTGCTGCGGGGAGCCCGGCCGGAGGCACTCGGCCGGCCCCTTCCACACACGTGGGGCGAGGTTTGGGATATTGTCGGTCCGGTTCTCGAGCAGGCGTTTCGGGGTGAAGCAACTTACCTCCAGGATGGTCCCGTCGACATTGTCCAGCGAAAGAGCTATCCCGAACGGACCTGGTGGACCGCCTCGTTCAGTCCAATCCCGGACGAAGCCGGCACCGTGAATGGCGTGCTCATCATTCTTCAGGAAACCACCGAGCGCGTGCTCACCGAGCAGCGGCTCCGGCTCCTGGCGGACCTGAGTACCCGCCTCCGCAGCATCCCTGACGCCCGCAGCGTCATGGCTACGGCGGCGGAGATGCTTGGACAGCATCTGAGGGCCAGCCGGGTTGGCTATGCAGAGCTCAGCGAGACCGGCGAAGCCTTCACGGTTGAGCGCGACTGGACGGAGGGTTCAACCCCGACCTTTGCCGGCCAGCATCAGGTCAGCGCCTTCGGTCCGCTCGTCGAGAGCGAGTTGAAGGCAGGGCGCACGGTGCGCATCGACGATGTTGCAAGGGATCCGCTGACTCGAGAGCCATCCATCGTCGCCGAGTTCATCGACGCTGGCAATCGCGCGATCATCATCGCCCCGCTGATCCGAGAGGGGCGCCTCGTCGCGTCGCTCTACGTGCACCAGGTCGAGTCTCGCCATTGGCGTGATGATGAGGTGGTGCTCGTCCAGGAGGTAGCCGAACGCACCTGGACATCGGTTCTGCGAGCGCGGGCCGAGACGGCCCTGCGGGACAGCGAGGAGCGCTTCCGGCAGTTCGCCAAGCACTCTTCGACCGTGCTCTGGATCCTGAACTTGGAGACACGGCGGCTGGAATACCTCAGCCCGGCTTACGAGACGATCTGGGGCGAGCCGGTGGAGATCGCCCTGAGCGACCTCGATCATTGGATCGGGACACTCCATCCCGAGGATCGGGAGCGGGCTGGCACGGCCATCGAGCGTGCTTCGCGCGGCGAAGAAGACACGCACGAGTACCACATCACCCGACCGGATGGTGGGGTGCGCTGGATCCGGGATACCTTCTTCCCGATCCGGGACGAGCAGGGGCGGGTCCGATGGGCGGGCGGCATTGCCCAGGACCTGACCCAGCACGATGGCTCCAAAGTCTACGTGGTCGACAGCAATGAGGCCTCACGCCGCGAACTGTGCCTTCTCCTCCAGAGGTCCGGCTACGAAGTGACGACGTTCGGCTCGGCAAAGTCCTTCCTGGAGGTGGCGCCAGTGCTGGTGCCCGGCTGTGTTGTGCTCGACATCCGCGGCCATGCAGCCGGCGAGTTGACGATCCCAAAGGAGCTGAAAGCCCGGCGGTCCGGCCTGCCGGTGATCGTGATCGGGGAAGCCCGTGGGAATGTCGCGGTCGGGGTCCAGGCCATGAAGGCTGGAGCCGCGGACTTTCTCGATGTGCCGTACCAGTCCGAGCAGCTTCTCGATGCGCTGGCCTCGGCTCAGGCGATGATCCGCGAGAAGGCTGAGCGGGACCAAGCCAGCGAACGCGTGAAGGCGCTCCTTGCGGCGATGCCGCCGCGCGAGCGCAACGTCCTCGATGGACTGCTGGCCGGAGGCACCAACAAGACGATTGCTCGCGACCTCGAGATCAGCCCGCGCACGGTCGAGGCGTACCGCGCCCGCATCATGGAGCGGCTGGGGGCGCAGAGCCTGCCCGAGCTGGTGCAGATTGCCGTGGCGGCCGGCTTGCAAGCCAAAGCCTCGGATAGGAATGGCTAACGGCGCATGTGACGATAGAGCCAACTTTCGATTCAGCGGAGACGCGGGATCGGAACTCTACGTAGGAACCTTCCGTCATGACCCGTCGGGCTCGGCTCGGCATGCTTCGGCGTGATGGAATGCCAAGCTTCCAGGAAGGGGCGTGGGAAACACCTTGCCAGTTGTGCCGGAACTAGGGCAGCCAAGCCCGGAGCAGCGCAGGGATGCGTACAGGCTCTATCGCAACAGACAACGACCTAAGCTCATCTGTGCCGTTCCAGACGGGGCTCCGCTGCCTGCGTTTGTTGCTCCGGGTCAATGGAGCTTCGAGCAGATGCTGTGCCCTGAGGATGCGGCACCCGCCGGCTTTCGTGATCGACCCGCTGCCGTTGGTGTGCGGCTGAATGGTTTCCACCTGTTCCAGGCCTTTCTGTGCTGACGTCGCATACGGGAATCCCCAAGTGGACAGCCACCTTGCTGCTTGGCAATGGCTGGCTGTCCGGCTTTCCTCTCTGACCTAGAGCTTCAATGACCCCATCCCCCTTCAATCCGGATGATGAAGCCCTCCGCTGCCTTGTGGAGGCCCTCACGGAAAGCGGTCAGGCCGTCTCCATCTTCGATGCCGCGGACAATCTCCGCTACGCTAATAAGACCTACCAGGGCATGTTCCTCGGCAACTATGACGGTCCTTTCACCTTCACCGGCATCACTCGCCACGCGCACAGGAATGGGCTCGGGGTGCGGATTGATGACGGAGATGTCGAGGCCTTCCTTGCCAGGACTCTGGCCCGGCGACGGTGCGCGCCTCGTAAGTCGTTCGAGACCGATCTTGTGGATGGCCGCTGGTTCTGGATCGACCACACCATCCTGCCGAACGGCTGGATCCTGTCCGTGGGCGCTGACATCACGACATTGAAGGAAGCAGCCACAGACTACCCATTCCGAAGATCTTCCAACGTCCATAACCATCACTCGGGAGCGGCACGCATTCGAGGGCTGTCGCCTGACTGTCATCAGCCGTCTGAAGCGCCGCGGCATACTG
>NZ_VOSK01000211.1 GCF_009296175.1 Microvirga tunisiensis
GCGGCGCACGCATCACCTGGATGTTCACGACCGAAAAGGCCCGGGCCAAAATGAGCCGCGCCTATCCTAAACTCGCCCCTCTCGAGCCACTCGCCAAAGGGTCATAATCACTGTGCCGAGGATCTAGCCGAAACCGGCGAGGCCCGTGTTCGAGCCGCAGGTCAGGGCGCCCTTCTGCTTCACGCTGTTGAGGGTCGCCTGGGCCGATGCGCCCGTGGCAAACAGGCTGGCTGTCAGGCCAAAGGCAATCGATACGAGAGCCGTCCCCATCAGCATCATCTCCAGCCCTATAGATTATGCCATGCATTGAGGCCGATCGGGTGGAGGCTGTTCTTTCCAAGGTCGAGCGAGAGGTATACCGCGCTGAAGCTGAGCCGCATCGGCTGACCTTCTGGCGGGTCGCATCAGCAGGAGGTCCGATGAGATCCACGATTGACATGACGGCCATCGAGATCATCAAGTTCATTCCGGGAGACCAGCCTGTTGGAGCCCCTCACAGAGGCGAGCGATGACCTCTTGGCTGAACGGAGGAGCGGCTTTCACGGCTGTCACCGTCAGACCCGGGTACATTGTGAGAAGCCGTTGGACGCAGGCCTCGGCCTCCTGCCGTCGACCATCCAATGCGTACGATGCAGCGAGAAATCGGTTGATCCAAGCCGCTTTGGGATGAGCCAGACGGGCCTTCTCGAGCCATCTGATTGCCTCCGCATAGTGGCCGGTCACAAAGTGAGCATCCCCGATTCCGGCATAGGAGTTGAAGATCATGGGATCAAATGGACTCAGGCGGATCGCCCTCTCGAAGTGAGCGATCCCGGTTTCTGGGTCATCGCGGAACGTGCGTAGCCATCCGCTACGGTTCCACGTCCAGGCTGAGTTCGGGTCAAGAACCAACGCTTTTTCGAGCAAGTAAAGCGCGGTCTGAAACTCGCGGGTGATCGTGTGAGCGGCACCAAGGACAGTCAGAACAAAGGGGTCGTCGGATGCCAAACCTGCGGCTAACTGCGCTTTCTCCAACGCATCACGTCGGTCACTCTCAGGATTCGTTGACCAGTTGTAGATGACCCGTTGTCCGCTACACCAGGAGGCAAGGGACAGGGCCAGAGGATAGGTCGGATCCAGCTTCAGCGCCTCATCGAGCAACCGGGAGGCAACCTCATTGGAAGTGGCATCCAGGGACCAGACATAGGGCAGGGCCTGCATGACCAAATCGTACGCATTGAGACTGTCCGGCCGCTTGCGGCGCGCTCGCTCGATCTCGGCTGCCCGGATTGAGGGCTGAATTGCACCCACGACACTGGTCGTAATCCGATCCTGAAGGTCGAAGATGTCCTCAACTGTGCCATCGTAGCGGTCCGCCCAGAGGTGTGCTCCGGTGGTCGCATCGATTAACTGCGCCGTGATGCGCACCTTGTCACGGCTGCGCCGGACGCTGCCCTCGAGAACATAGCGGACACCCAGGTCCCGGCTCACCTGCTGCACGTTCACAGCCCGCCCCTTGTACGTGAAGGTCGAGTTGCGGGCGATGACAAAAAACGAGCGGATCCGCGACAGGGCCGCAATGATGTCCTCCGAGAGCCCATCGGCCAGAAACTCGCCGTCGCGGCTCTCGCTCATAAAATCAAACGGAAGAACGGCTATGGACGGTCGGTCTGGCACCGCCAGGCGTGCTTGCGTTGCTGCGACGCCATTGCCAAACAGGCTGTAGACCCGAAGCGGCTTAGTGATGTTCTTGACCGGCTGCTCGCCCTGATCCTGGAAGCTGTAGGGCAGCTTGTCCCTGACCTCCTCATAAACCTTGGCCGAAATGCAGATGGCTCCCGGCTGAGCCAGTTGCTCGAGGCGGGCCGCAATGTTCACCCCGTCGCCATAGATGTCCCCGTCCTCTTCGAAGATGATTTCCCCAAGATTGATCCCGATCCTAAGCTGAAGCGGATGCGCTGACTTGTCTGCGGCTCTTGATGCAAGGGCCTCCTGCATCTCGACGGCGCACTGGACAGACTCGGTTGGACTGCTGAATTCAACCAGAAAGCCATCGCCGGTGGTCTTCACAATCCGCCCGTGATGCTCGACGGCCCTGGGCTCGATGATCTCCCGGCGCAGGCTCTTAACCTGAGCGAGGGTTCCTTCCTCATCCTCGCCCATGAGCGTGGAGAAGCCCACCACATCAGCCGCAAGAACGGCTGCCAGACGTCGCAGGACCTTTGGCTTGCCAGAGCCGCTCATGTCCGTAGTCCCCGTGGGAGATCTGATGGTGCGTCTTTGCGGCTGCTTCGTCCAGGAAAAGAGATCAACGAAGCTAAGCTTGAAAGGCCAGCTTCCCGTGGGACAGTCGGAGGTATCTCAGGGCCGCTCGATGGTCTCGCAATCGCTCGTAACATGTTGCCGGCGTGGATTGCTGACTGCTTCCCGGAAGTCGTCCCTTGGCCCGCTCTTCCGGCGGCAAGCGGACGCTCATTCAATTGGCTCTACATCGCCTTTGACCCCAAGCTGACCGACCCCAAGCTGACCGACCCCAAGCTGACCTTTGTGGGATTGCTCAGCGTAAGTGGTTGCGCTTCCAGCCCATTAACCATGACGGGAAAGATTGCCTTCCAAGTGGCCCAGCGCCGTAGACGGCACAGCGCACGCTGATCAACATGGCTCCTGAACCTACGACAGGGCTGGGGATCACCGGGGGCACTGTCATGTTTCGTCCCGTAGGGCTGCTCGTGGCGGCAATTCTTTGTTTGAGCTTGGAGGGGTGCTCCAACGAGGTTCCGCACACCGTGTCCGCCGTCGAGCGGGCCACGGTCGCTGCTCCCAAGCACGCTCCGCCTGTCTCGAAGGCTGCATCCCACCAGGCTCCGGTGCAGACACGCGAACAGCCTCCATTCACGATCGTCGCGGGTGGAGATGAAAGCGCTGATAACCGCCTCGCCCTCGACTTTGCCACAGCCCTTGAGCGCAACCGGCTCCGCCTCGGGCGGAGCCAGGGACCAGAGAAAGACCTTCTCACGCTCCTCCATAATCCCGGCATTGATGTCGCGCTCATCCCAACCGATGCCATCGAGTCCCTGCCTCGCCAGGTGCGGGCGGGTGCTCATGAGCACCTTCGCTACCTTTTCCGGGTTCCAAGCCAGCGCCTGCACATCTTGGCGCGACGCGACATCACAACCATTTATGACCTCAACGGGCGTAAGATCGGCATCGGCCAGCCTGGCAGCGGCAGCTCTCTGACGGCGCACCTCATCTTCAACAAGCTTGGAATCAAGCCGGAATTCACGAGCTCTGATCGGATCACAGCGTTTCAGCACCTCCGCTCGAACGAGATCCAAGCAATGGTTCTGCTCGCTTCAGATTCCTCGAAGGACGTTCTCGCATTCGCATCCGACGGAGACTTTCACCTCGTACCCATTTCGTTTGAGGCGCTCGCCTCTCCGTTGGAGGAGCTTATCATCCATTATGCTCCAAGCCAGCTTTCCGGCGAAGAATATCCTAATCTTATCCAACCGGGCCAACAGGTCGAGACCATCGCAGTCACGTGTGTGCTCGCTCTCCGCAACTGGCCGGAGGGAAGCGCTCAATACGAGCGTCTGGCGGATTTAAGTGAGGCTCTTTCAACCTACTGGTTCGACGAGAACCAGAAGCCAGCCAGTAACGGAATTGATCCAGCCGAGCAGGCGCTTGGTTGGAAACGCTTCAGACCGACCGAGATCCTGCTCGCGCGCAGAGCCCAGCAGGCTGAAGAGCGTCGTGCATTTGAGGAGTTTACCGGGGCACAAGGGGTTTGCCCTCTCTTGGACGCAGCAGCACGCGAGCGCCTGTTTGATGCCTTCCTGGCTTGGCGGAGGACCCGAGAACAAGATCCGAACACCGCTGGTTCTGCCTCCGACAAGAAATGACAGACGCACTCGGCTGGAAATCAACAGAAGATCTAAATGGCCAAAAGCCTGCCGAACGATCCCGATGGTCTGGTTGTGACACCTAGCTGACCTTAGCCTTACTTCCCCATTTGCGGGGTGAGCGGACCTTCGCACCTACATACGCTACTACTTAGCTTGACCCGAGCAGACCAACGGTGGCGCCGTCGAACCCCACCGTGTGCCTTTCCGTTGTTGTATGACCTGATTATTAGGTGCCAAACTTGAAGTTCAGCTTGGCCCAGGCGTCGAAGAGGCCAAGAAGTCCTGTTCTCAAAAAGACTTGTATCTCTTGTGTGAGGAGTTGCACGGTCAACTATGAGGCAGTGACGGGTTCCGGCTAGGCTCAAGAATAACACCAGAATGGGTCTGCTATTCTGTCAGTATTGCTGTCCCGGGTGCATGCCTATGCCCTAGCGGATGTATTGGTTGATTTGACTTCAGAGTAATTTCAAAGCCTAATGAGCATGTTTTCGGATACCTCCAAAGCAAAGAAAACTAAACCCTGTCCTCCAAAGGGCAGGGTTTTTTGTATCTAATCCGCCATTTCTAGGGTTTTCCGGCTGGAATTCCGGGTTTTTCCTGATGGAGCAGCTTGGTGGTTCTGATAGTATTGTGTTAACACTTAGAGACATTACCTGCTCCAATCCGCACCAATGAAGGCCTTGGTCGGGCTGTTGATGGAGCCATGTCTGATCCCAGATCTCCAGCATGGATTGGGCCAGGGGCGGTGATCGCCCCTGGCACGAAGGTGTGACTGAGGATGCGGGGACATCATCAGGTTGATTGCGTAAGGGCATCCGATCGACCTGAATGAGGTTCTCATGAAGCAAGTTGATGGCACCGAATGTCTGACAGCGGGTGACAGCCGGCCACCAAGCCAGGTCACCCACACTGTCCCGGCAGCAAGCGAGCGAACGCTTGCCCCAGGCTATATCCACCTCGGCGTCTCCAAGGAAATCGGACCGACCCTGTGTGAACTCGGCGTCGATTCCGAGCCAGTCATCCGGGCGGCGGGACTCGATCCGCGCCTGTTCGATGACAGCATGAACGTGATCCCGTTTGCGGCCTTGGGCCGGCTGTACACCCTGTGCGTGGCCCGCACGGGCTGCGCGCATTTCGGGCTGCTGGTCGGCCGGCGGGCGAGCATCCAGTCGCTGGGTCTGGTCGGCCGCCTGATGCGGCAATCAAGCACCATCGGCGATGCCGTGCGCGCCCTCGTCTCGAACCTGAGCGTCCAGGACCAGGCGGTGGTGCCGTCGCTGACGATCAGCGACGGCACGGTCCTGCTCACGTATGCGACCTATCAGGCGGAGAGCAGGAGCGTGGAGCAGATCCTCGACGCAGCCGTGGGCGTGACAGTCAACATCCTGCGGACCTTATGCGGCTCGGACTGGCGGCCGGATGAGGTTCTGCTGCCCCGGGCCGCCCCGGCAGATCAGGCGCTGTATCGGCACCATTTTCGAGCCCCGGTCCGGTTCAGCCGGGAAAGCGCCAGCATCGTCTTTCCGGCCCGCGATTTGGATCTGCCGATTGCCGGGGCCGATCCGATGCTGCGGGCCATGCTGGATGAGAAGATCCAGCAATCGAAGGGCGCGCAAGGCTGCGAATTCTCCGACGAGATTCGGAGGCTGCTGCGGACGCGGCTGACCAGCAACCGCTGTTCGGCCGACGACATTGCTGAACTGCTCGCCATGCACCGGCGCACCTTGAGCCGCCGCCTGAAGGGCGATGGCATGGGCTATCGGACGATCACGAACGAGATCCGGTTCGAGATCGCGCAGCAGTTGTTGCGGCACACCACGGTGCCGTTAGGCGAGATCGCGGCGGCGCTGGGCTATTCGGAAGCGAGCGCCTTCACCCGGGCCTTCCGGCGCTGGTCGGGCCAGACCCCGACCGCCTGGCGGACCGCAGGCCATCATGAGTGACGCCCCGGTGTCCTCAATCGGTAAGTGATCGTCCCGTCAGTCGCCCGAGTCAGGCAAGCGGCGACGGGATCGCGGTGACGACGGCCGCATCGCCGCACTGGCCGTGTCTGAACGCCAACGGGAGATCGTGCCATGAACCGCCTGCTGCTCAGCCTTTTCCTTGCCGCGCCCTTGATCCCGGTCAGCACCACGGGCATGGCGCAGTCGCAGTTCGATGGGCGCTGGACCGTCACGACCCTTCCAGAGAAGGGCGCCTGTCGGAGGAAGAATCATTATGCGGTCGTGGTTGAGAATGGAGTGGCCCGCAACGCCTCTGGGCGGACGAGGACCAATGTCACTGGCGGGTTGGAGCCCAGCGGGCGCGTGCGGGCCAGCCTCCAACGCCGCGGGGCCCAGGTTGACGTGACAGGCAATCTTGCGGGGGCCTCGGGTTCCGGCACATGGACCTTGGCCGGGAGGATCGACTGTTCGGGACGGTGGACCGCCGCCAAATGGCGCTGACACCTGATGGTGGAGTCTCGACCGTAAACCGGTCCTGCACGAAGTCTGAAGTATGCAGACATCATCTCTATTCCCAGGAAGGATTTCCAGGAAGGTAACGCCATCAGTTGCCTGATCCTCGTCCATGGAAGCCTCGCCGCCAGAGCCCAGCCGTGCCAGCGAACGTGTCGACCTTCGAGATGTTCCAAGTGGCATGCATTCCGCGATGGACTTCTCACCCCCGTTTTTCCGCTGCTTGGATCTTCGTGTCGGCGACAGCGGCACCACGCTCGCCCAGGCGCCGGGCCGGTCCCGTGGTCGTATCTCGGGAGGTTTGCCGCTCGAGCTCGGCGTTCAGCTCGGCTCCAAGCAGCACGGCAAAGGCGCTCAGATAAGACCAGGTCAGCAGCATCATGATGATCCCGAGCAGTCCCAGGGTCTGGTTGTATGAAGGAAAGTGCGAGACGTAGAAGGAAAACCCGGTGGAGCACACCAGCCACAAGGCTGTCCCAACCGCCGCGCCGGGGCTCACCCAGCGCCACTTGGCAGCCCGCCGGCACGGGGCAAAGCGGTAGAGCATCCCAAGGGCAGCAATGCACAGCAGGGCGAGTGCCGGCCATCGAGCAATGGAGGCAGCGGTTTGCATCGCTGGACTGAGCGGCACCAAGCTGAGAACGAGAGGGACCATGGCGACCACGGCGAACGCCAGCACCATGAACAATCCGGCAGCCAACGCGACCACGAACGCGTCCCATGCCCGGCGCAGAAAGCTGCGGGCCTCCTCCTCCCCGTAGGCAACGTTGAGGGCAGCGATGAGCCCTGAGGCTCCCGACCAAGCTCCCCACAGCGCGGCGATAAGGCCACCGCCGAGCCCAGCCCCAAGCTGCATGCGCGAGGTGCGCGCGACAGCCTGCATCTGATCGGCCAGGAACAGGGTGGCATTGCCAGGCACGAGGCCGCCAAGCATTTCGATCGGGCGATGCACCGCGTCCGGATTGGCTAGGAGCCCGAAGACGGCCATCGCGACCGATGCACCGGGGATCGCGACAAAGATGGCACAGAACGCGACACCGGCCGACCTGAGCCACATGCCGTCCTCGCGCAGGGAATGGGCCAGCCGGGCGAGGACGTCGAGCCAACCGCGTTCAGTGAGGTCGCCTGGATGATCTGCATCGCAGGTGGCATCCTCCGAAAGCCTCGATGCTGGCACAGCACACCTCTCCGCCACCATCTGCGGTCGGTTGCGGGTTCTGCGGATGAGAGCCTCCTCCGGCTCTGGGGTATCAGGTCGAGCGCGTGTTGCCTGTCTTCGTGGAAGATGGATTGTGGGGCGTACGATCCGTCTCGACGACGGTGCTGGTGGTCCCGGTGTGGACCGCGGGCTCGGTCACGGCGGCGCGGTTCAGGCCCAGGCGGGCCGTGATGGTGGGCTCGACCGTGCCCATGCGCCCGCCGAACCATGCAGCCACGGCCCCGAGGATCAGGCCGAGAGCTGCCAGAAGCGCTCCCGTGGAAACGGCACTGGAGGCGGCATCGGCCGCCTCCGTGGCCTGCTGCTTGGCCTGATCGACGGACTGACGGTACTGCTGCTCATACTGCTGCACCTGCGTACGGGCCTGATCGACAGGGATGTTTTGGGCCCGGGCGATGGCGTCGGCGGCCCGGTTGCGCGCATCCGCTGCTTGCTGCTCGTTGCCGGTCACGGCGGCCCTGACGGCGGCGATGGCCGCATCGCGCAGCGCCGCAGGATCGTTACCACCGGTGGCACCCCGGATCCGCTGCTCGATCGAGGAAAACGGGTCCGCCGCGCCGGCCAGGTTGGGAGCCGCCACCTGGGCGGCGGTCTGGGCGGTTGAGCCAACCGCCTGGGTGACGTTACCTAAGGCGCTGGTCACTGTGCGGTAGGCGCCGCCGAGAAGGCCGCCCACGGTGGTGGTGAGCAGATAGAAGATCACCAGCGTGGTCAGCGCCCAGGCGGTGAGACCGTGCCAGCCTGCGGTGGACTCCTTGGGCTTGCCAGCCAGGCGACCCGCAGCGTAGCCGCCCGCGAGCGAGGCCAGGATGCCGGAGAGCAGGAACCAGATGCCGGCGCCAATCGAGAACGACGAGGCCGACGGGTTCTCGGCTGCGCCGGCGGCAGGGTCGAGGGTGGCGGCGCCGATGCCGATGCCGAGCAGGTTGAGGATGAGCTGCGTGACGAGCATCACCACCACGCCCGCAAACACGGCGCCCCAGGTCACCTTGTTGAGCATGATGGTGCGGGCGTCCTCGGACGGGGTGACGGGACTCATGTGAGGGGCGTCACTGTCGCCGCGGTTGCGCGGGGTATCGGGATGATGAATGTCGCTCATGGCGGGGCTCCTGCTGGGCAGCCAACCCCTTGATCTGCGAAAGGTTCAGCAGGACTGCATTGTTTGAGGCCGGACATTGCCACGCCTTATCCTTGGGCACCGCCGTGCTCACACCCGTGCGTCACGGAACTCCCATGCCCAGAACCCGTTGGCCTCGGTTCACCTGAGAGTAGCAATGGCCATCCCAACAACACCGACGGGCATGCACGCGGCCGACGAGGAGCACATTCCCGTTCTCGATGAGTCCTTAAGGACCGGCGCTCACACCCACTCCGAGGAGGTCATCCCGCTCGTTGAGGAGACCGCCAGCATCGGCAAGCGGGAGGTCGTGAAGGGGCGCGTGCGCGTGCAAACGGTCACCGAAACCATTGAGGAACTCGCCCGTGCGGACGTGCAGCGGGAGAGCGTGGAGGTCACCCGCGTGCCAATCGACAGGATGGTCGAGACCGCACCCGAGATCCGAACCGAAGGCGACGTGACGATCCTTCCGATCGTCGAGGAGGTGCTCGTCGTCGAGAAGCGCCTCGTTCTCAAGGAGGAACGGCACATCCGGCGCCGCGTCACGACAGAGACCGCCGAGGTGCCGGTCACCCTGCGCAAGCAGCGCGCCATCGTGGAGCGAGTGGCTCCCGATACCCCAGCCCCAGAGGAGGAGATATCCCGATGAGTTCCGGAACGACTACAGGATCCACGAGCCGGAGGTTGGTGACGGCATCCGCCTGACACCCAGCGAGCAGGACACCGGCACCTCGAGCGGCACGGGCACGCAGTCGTTCCCTGAGGCCAGCAACAGCCTGTGGGAGTCGCTGCGCGATCTGTTCCTGCCGGACGAGGATCGCCACACCTATGCCGAGGGACTGCGCCGCGGCGGGTACCTGGTGTCGGTGCAGGCCAGCGATGCCGATTACGAGCGGGTGATCGACATCCTTGATGACGAAGGCACCATCGACATCGACGAGCGCTCCAGCTCGTGGCGCTCCGAAGGTTGGACGGGCACCTCGGATGTTCTGTCCGGCAGCACGGCCAATCTGGCCACGGGCGCTTCCGGCACGACCAGCACCGGATCCGCATTGGGTGCGGCCCCGATTAGCACATCCTCGGAGCGTATCTCCGAAGGGGATGAGATGATCCCGGTCGCGGAGGAGGAGCTGCACGTCGGCAAGCGCGACGTGAGCCACGGCCGCGTGCGTGTTCGTTCCTACGTGGTCGAGCGGCCGGTCAGTGAGCAGGTGAGCCTGCGCGAGGAGCACGTGGAGGTGGAGCGGCGTCCGGTGTCCGGCACCACGCAGGCTGGCGCCATTGCCGGCGATCCCTTCCAGGAGCGCACAATCGAGGTGGAGGAACGCAGCGAGGAGGCCGTGGTCTCCAAGGAAGCCCGTGTGGTCGAAGAGGTTGCGGTCCGCAAGCAGGCCGAGCAGCGTACCGAAACGATCTCCGACACCGTGCGCAAGACCGAAGTGGACGTCGAGGACGAGCGCGGCACGCGCTCCAACGGCACCGGAACGACCGATCGGAAGGTATAGCCGTCCACCACATCCCGGTGCTTCGCCTCTGTGGACCAACCCTGCCGGAGGCGGAGCGCCGTGGAACGGATCTCCTGACCACCGCTGAGAGGCCCTCCCTTGGGAGCCGATGCGAAACAGGGAACGCCAAGCCGAAGCCACCAGGAGCCTGCACCTGACATCTACCGGGTTCTCTGGGTACGGTCCTTCCTGCCTTTTGTGACGGCTACGTCGCGATCCTGCTGCCACTCCATCTCTCACGTCTCGACTACGATGCCTTCGGTGTTGGGGTCATCTCGACCGCGACCTTGCTGGGTGCCGCCCTGCTGACGCTCGCCATCGGGCTGCTCGCTTACCGGATCCCAAGGCGTCGCGCCTTGCGCGCTGCCAGTTTCCTGATGGCGGCGACCGGGCTGGGCTTTCCCGGGATCGAGGGCTTCTGGCCGCTGCTGGTGATCGCCTTCGCGGGCACGCAATCCATTGGACGGGGACGTCGGCGTCTTCCTGTCCCTCGAGCATGCCGTCCTCGTCCAGCGACTTCGCCACCACGCCATCCCATCGCGTGCGGCCGTCTTCTGCTCCGGGAGCCTTGATCGAGCCTGCGGCCGCGATATCTCAGCCCGTCTTGCGGGGCAGGGCGGTGGACGACTATTTTGTGATACAGCCAATCGGTGGCCTGTGGGTGGTCGTCAGCAGCGAGATCATCGTCGCCCGTTGCCCCACCGTGCCCGAGGCCATCAAGGCTGCCGTCCAGGTGGCCTCGCGCACGGCAGGCTACGGCCGGAGGGTCCAGGTGCTGGTTGACGAACCGGGAGGAGGCCGCACGATCATCTGGGACTCAACCCGCGACGGATACAGTGCCGCCTGAACCCGCCTGCGCGGGATTGATGGGGCTCTGGTGTATTCCCAACGCACCCCTGAAGGGGGGAAGAGCGTTACGAGGGCTGCCTTGCCTTTGCCCAGAACCCATGTAATGCCACCACAAACCATCGGCAGGATCCCCCGATGGCTTGTCGTGCCTCATTGCTTCCTGCCTGAACTCCGTTTGGAACCTGTCGTGTCGCTGCCCTCTTGTCAAGCGACACCGAGATTTACGAGATAAGGCGACATCCAGTTTTACGACGGCTCAAGCGTGAGCCCGCTGGAGAGCCTCCTCCAGATCCCGCAGGCGATAGCTGCGCCCCTTGATGTTGAGAACATGCGCTCGGTGCAGCAGGCGGTCGAGGATGGCCGTGGCCAGCACCTCGTCGCCGGCCAGCAGCTCGGTCCACTCCCGGATGCTCTTGTTC
>NZ_VOSK01000212.1 GCF_009296175.1 Microvirga tunisiensis
GATCAGCTCATTGCGTGTTGTCATGCTCACCTGCCTCATCATCGCCCCCGCAGCTCGCCAGAGCTCGGGAGCAAATCAGATGAGGCAACGATCCAAAATCAGGGAGCAATTCAGGCGATGCAATGCGTCGAGTCAGGAGGATAGTCGTTCATCGCCTTCACAACTTTGCTCAAGAAGCGATAAGCGGCTCGGGTGTTCCTTCGGTCGGACAGCACGAAGTCGATCAACTTGCCGTGTTTGTCGACAGCGCGAAACAGGTACTTCCAGCGCCCACCGACCCGAACATAGGTCTCGTCCACACGGCCATGACGCGGACCGATAGCCCTGGTGATGGCGGACTCGTTTCGCGATCTTTGGGGCATAGCGCTGAACCCAGCGAAAGATGGTGGATGGGTCGACCTCGACCCCACGCTCCTGCATCATCTCGGCCAGATCCCGGTAGCTGATGCCGTACTTGCAGTACCAGCGCACGCACAACAGGATGATCTCGACCGGAAAGCGACGGCGCTTGAACAGAGTCAACAGGACGGCTCCTCGACTGGCCGCCCCTCATTAAACTGCCAAGGTTAATGCAACGGAGCCGTTGCGATAGCCAGCAATTTGGTTGCCGTCACATTCGGAGCGGTGTTTCGCAGGTATTGTCAGGTTGGCGAAGACTCGGGCGTATGGCAGGGTCTCGGGCATGAGCACAACGTCCAATCCCTACCGCGGCTTCCGCTATCCGGCCGAGATCATCAATCAGGCCGTCTGGTTGTATCACTACTTCAGTCTGAGCTTGCGGGAAGTGGAACTGATCCTCGCGGCGCGAGGCATCGTGGTTAGCTACGAGACCATCCGTGAATGGAGCCTCCGCTTCGGCCGAACTTACGCCAACAGCCTCAAGCGGCGCCGGCCGCGGCCCGGCGACAAATGGTTTTTGGATGAGGTGTTCGTGCGCATCCGAGGCAAACTGCACTACCTGTGGCGGGCCGTCGATCAGCAAGGGAACGTGCTCGACGTGCTGGTGCAGAGTCGTCGCAACAAGACGGCCGCCAAGCGCTTCTTTCGCAAGCTGCTCAAGGGCTTGTACTATGTGCCCAGGGTCATCGTGACCGACAAACTTGGATCCTATAGGGCCGCTAAGCGTGAGATCCTGCCGGGCATTGAACACCGGCAGAGCCGGTATCTCAACAACCGCTGTGAGGTGTCGCACCAACCCACCCGAAGGCGTGAGTGCCACATGAGGCGGTTCAAGTCAGTCCGCCAGGCCCAGCAATTCCTCGCCACTCACACTCGGATCCACAACCACTTCCAACTCCGCCGTCACCGTCTTACTGCCAGTGAGCATCGTGCTGCGCGTGATCATGCCTTCGTCGCTTGGCGCGATGCGACTGGTACTGCCTTGATAGGCTGATCTGGACTGGCATGAGGGCAGCACTCGCGGCAGCTGTGCCGATCAGGCGTCAAGTTGACAATACCCGCAAGAGGACCTTGGTGATCGGAAGTTCGCACATCGCGTAGGATTCTGGTTCGGCGCGCTGATCCTCAGCACCGTCCAAGGTCATCACACGGTATCAGCCAACTGGCAGGCTGGTTGGCTTTGAGGACGGCTGCGCGGCAAGAAGGAACCCGAGAGAGCAGAGGAAGATGATCGTTCCAAAGGTGGCTGCCGCGCTCAGGACAAGGGTGAACCCGCTCATCCCGTGAAGGAGTGCGATGAGTGGGACGGCCAGGCCGCTCGTCGTGAATCCGAGGAAGTAACGGACACTGAATGCCTTGGCCCTGTATTGGGCTGGGACGTAACGGGCGACCATTGCATCGTTGACGACCACCTGCCCGTAAATCGCTGCCATGGCCAGGACCAAGCCGCCAAGCATGGCAACTCCGCTCGTCATGGCAGCGAGCCCAAGACCGAGCGGTTGCAGGATCGATAGCCCGACGAAAATTCTTGGCAGCGTGTATCGGTCGACTAGGCGTCCCATCAGGAGCTGCGTCAGCGCCCCGAAGACAAACACGAGCGTAGCCAGGGATCCAATCAGGACAAGTGGCAGGGAGGCCCCGGCACGCTCGTCGATGATCTTGGGGAGTGCGATCGTCGTGATGTTGAAGGTCATGCCGCCCGCCACGATCGCCGCTGCGAACAGCAGGAAGAGCGTCATCGGGCGCACGACGGGGATCACGGCATGAATGTGGCCGGATTTGGCATGACTGTCTCCATCACCGGGGACCAGGCGGACAAAGGCGATACCGGCAAGGAGGCAAACAAGTCCGGGAAGAATGAAGGCAGCGCGCCACCCGAGGCTTGCGGCGAGAAGGGCCGTCACTCCTGAAGCGAAGGCTGCACCGAGATTGCCCCACACCCCATTGATCCCGAGATCCCGTCCGAGTTGACTTGTGTGGCTTACCAGCATCGTCGAGCCGATCGGATGATAGATCGCGGAGAACACTCCGAGCATGAAGAGCCAGATGCCGAACATGACTGGCGAGTTCGCCGTCGACAGCCCCAGGCATGCAATCCCGCAGCCGCCGAAGAAGATCGCCAGCAGGTTGCGGCGTCCTACGCGATCCGCGATCCAACCCATCGGGAGCGAAAACAGGCCGAAGGCCACGAAGGCGCCCGTCGCGAGGCCGATGAGGCTGGCATAAGACAGTTGCCGCTCCGCCGCGATGGCGATCACGGCCGTCGGGTAGATCAGAAGAACGAAGTGATCCAGAGCGTGCGCAATGTTGACGAAGGCAATGGTGCGGCGGGAAAGCAGGTCAGACGACATCCTTGGAGTCCTCGTCAGTTTCGTGTGCGACACTCCGCGGCGGCTTGACCCTGCCGGCACTCGCTACAGGCCGCCCGACGTCTAGGCCGCGCGATCAAAACTCGCAATGAAGTCGGCGAGGCGTTCTCCCTGGATCAGGATGTGCTCGCGGAGTAGCCGCTCGGCGAGGGCGCTGTCCCCGGCACGGATCGCATCGACGATGCCTTGGTGCTCCGCCAGTGAATTCGCCACGCGGCTACGGGCTCGGAGCTGGAGCCTGCGATAGGGCTTGAGGCGGGCATGGAGCTGTTGCGCCTGCTCCGCCAGGAACGCGTTCTGGCAGGCCTCGTAGATGACGTGGTGGAAGCGCTCGTTGGCGTAGTAGTAGGCATCCGCGTTCTCCTGCGATGCCTCGCGGGCGCAGTCCTCGTGCGCCTTCTCGAGCTCCCGCTGCATGGGCTCGGTGATCCGACGGGCCGCCAAGGCCCCGCACATGCCCTCAAGGCCCGCCATCACCTCGAACCGCTCAACGACGTCCTTGAAGCTCAGGGAGGCGACGAACGCGCCCCGCCGCGCCTGCAACTCCACCAGTCCGGTCGAGGCAAGCTGCATCAGGGCTTCCCTGATCGGGGTGCGGGAAACCTCGAACCGAGCGGCCAGGCTCTGCTCGTCGAGCCGGTCTCCGGGGCGGAACTTGCCCGTAACAATGTCCTGCTCGAGGGCGTCACGTAAGGCTTGAGCGCGTCTCATCTACTCGTCCTGCTCGAAAACATCCTAGAACGTATAAATACAATATTTCAAGCTCTTTCTTGTATACAAGATAGTTGACGTTCAATGCAAACGCAGGCAAGTGTTGCTGCAAGGGAAACGAGGGATCCGCCTGCGCAGTCCCCGCGAGTGGTTCTCAGACCCTCGTCCGCCCGACGCAGAGGAGGAAACAGAGGAGCGGGTGCCATGTCACCACAGCTAATCTCGATCTACGCTCTCGTTGCGATGTTCGTGGTCGCCACGATCCTGCCGATCAACATGGGCGTGCTGGCCTTCGTCGGCGCCTTCCTGGTTGGAACCCTGGTCGCCGGCCAAACCACCAGCGCGATCATCGCGGGCTTTCCCGGTGGCCTGTTCCTGACCCTGGTCGGCATCACTTTCCTCTTCGCCATCGCCCAGAATAACGGCACGATCGACTGGCTCGTCCGACTGGCCGTTAAGGCTGTGCGGGGTCGGATTGCCGCGATCCCGTGGATCATGTTCGGGATCTCCGCCGTCTTGACCTCTGTCGGCGCGGTCAGTCCAGGCGCCGTCGCCATCATTGCCCCGGTCGCGCTCGGGTTCGCGTTAAAATACAGCATCTCTCCTCTACTGATGGGTTTGATGGTCATCCATGGTGCCCAGGCCGGCGGCTTCTCACCGATCAGCATCTACGGCGGCATCACCAACCGGATCGTCGCGAAGGCAGGGCTTCCGCTGAGCGAGATCACGACCTTCCTGGCGAGCTTCGGCGTGAACCTCGCTGTTGCGGTCCTGCTCTTCCTCGCGCTCGGGGGGCGCAAGCTCCTCCAGGCGAGGGATGCGGCGCCGGCCTCGACCAACATCCCTCCCGTTCAGATTGCGGTACCGCAATCAGGCCCGCAGATCTTCGGCGACTCCGAAGCCGAGGCCCTCAGCGAGGAGATCGCGCTCGAGACCGGACAGAAGCCGAACCGTTCGATCATGGAGAAACCAGTCGAGGAGCCGGCAACGCCCGAGGGCGGTCTGTACCAGATCGTCACGCTGCTTGGCCTCGTCGCTCTCGCGGTTCTCGTCCTGGCCTTCAACCTCGACATCGGCTTTGTGGCAATCACGATCGGCTTGGGCCTGTCCTTGATGGCGCCAACTCTGCAAAAGCGCGCGATGGGCCAGGTCGCATGGCCGGAGATCATGCTCATCACCGGCGTGAGCACCTACGTCGTCGTGCTCGAGAAGATGGGCACCATCTCCTTCGTCGGCGACAGCGTCGCGGGCCTGGCATCCCCGGTGCTGGCTGCCCTGCTCCTGTGCTTCATCGGCGCGGTCGTCTCTGCCTTCGCCTCCTCGACAGCGGTCCTTGGATCCCTCATCCCGCTCGCCGTTCCATTCCTGCAATCCGGAACCGGCGTCAGCCCGATCGGCTTCATTGCCGCTATGGCTGTCGCGTCGACCATCGTCGATGTGAGCCCCTTCTCGACCAATGGTGCCCTTGTGTTGGCCAATGCCCAGGGCGTTGACCGGGAGGCGTTCTTCCGCAAGCTCCTGGCCTATGGCGCCGCCGTGACCGTAATCGCACCGGTCGTCGTCTGGCTCCTGTTCGTCGTGCTGTGAAGCTAATCGTCTGATGTGGATGAAGGAGATGAACGTGAAGCTGACCCGATCGATGGTTGGACTGGAGGCGGCGCCTGCCTTCCTGAGTGACCTGATAGACACGCTGACCGAGCGCGGGCGCTCCCTGCTCGGTCAGAAAGCGGGGCAGGAGATCGTCGCCAAGGACGCTCTCCCGGCCGTGGGTGAGATGCTAATCTCACGCAGGGGCGAGGCTTCAGGTGTAGCGCTCGCACAGACCTTGTTGGCCACCTACACGGCAGCGGAGCCGGCCGAGCGTCTGGCCTTCCTCCAGGCCCTTGCCGACCGCTTTGGGCCTGATCGCCGCCGCATTGAGCTCGCCATCGAAGCGATCCGTCAGGATCAAGGAACGGATGCCCTCGAGGGGTTGCATGCCGCGGCAGAGCCCAGGAGGCAGGAGTTGATCCGGCGCCTCAACCTGGCTCCCGGCGGGACATCGGCGCTGGTGCGGATGCGCGAGGAGTTGCTTGAGTTCCTACCCAAGCACCCGGAGTTGAAATGCGTCGATGCGGACTTCTCCCATCTGCTCTCGTCCTGGTTCAATCGGGGGTTTTTGGTGCTACGGCCGATCGACTGGACCACGCCGGCTAACATCCTGGAGAAGATCATCCGCTACGAGGCGGTGCATGCGATCCAGAACTGGGATGACCTGCGCAACCGTCTCCAGCCGGAGGATCGCCGCTGCTACGGCTTCTTTCACCCACAGCTCGTCGACGAGCCGCTGATCTTCGTCGAGGTAGCCCTGACCAAGGAGATCCCCGACGCGATCGGTCCGTTGCTTGATCTGTCCCGCACCCCGATTGCCGCGTCTGAGGCGACGACCGCTGTGTTCTACTCGATCTCGAACACGCAAAAGGGCCTGGGCGGAGTGTCCTTCGGTAACTTCCTGATCAAACAGGTGGTGGAGAACCTCAAGCGTGAGCTGCCGAACCTGAAGACCTTCGTGACGCTCTCGCCCGTCCCGGGCTTCGCACGCTGGCTGGAGCGCGAACGCAAGACCGAACAGTCCGCGTGTCTCGATGCTGCATCGAAAGAGACCCTCGGGATCCTCGATGCACCAGCCTGGAGCGACGATCCGGAGACGGTGGAGAAGGTTCGTGATGTCCTTCTGTCCGCTGCGGCCTACTACTTCCTGAAGGCCAAGGATTCCAAGGGCCGTCCGGTCGATCCCGTCGCCCGCTTCCATCTCGGCAACGGGGCACGGCTCGAGCGCCTGAACTTCCTCGGCGACGTGTCCGCGAAGGGCCTGAAGCAGTCCCATGGTCTGATGGTGAACTACCTCTACGCCCTCGATGAGATCGAGAAGAACCATGAAGCCTTCGCCGAGAAGGGCGCAGTCGCTGCGTCGCCTGCGGTCCGCAAGGCCTTGCGGACTGATCTGCCTTCCCGCGATCTGGTGCCCAACCCATGACCGCAACGTTTCCACTCAGTTTGTCCGGGTCGATCATCGACCCTCGCTTCGGAGCCATTGCCATGAACGCCAACCTGTTTGATCGGCTCGAACGCTCGATTGCCGACCTCACCAGCACTGCCATCACCACACCAGCCGGGGAAACCGTCAGCTACGCCGACCTGATCGCCCTGTCGGGCCGGCTGGCCAACGTGCTCGCCGCCCGCGGGGTCAAGCCCGGCGACCGGGTCGCGGTCCAAGTTGAGAAGTCGGTGCCGGCCCTGGTCCTGTATCTGGCCACTGTCCGGGCCGGCGCTGTCTATCTTCCGCTCAACACCGCCTATACCCTCGCGGAGCTGGAGTACTTCATTGGCGACGCCGAGCCTTCACTGGTGGTCTGCGATCCGGGCAAGCGGGACGGGGTCACTCAGCTCGCCGCAAAGGTCGGAGCATCCGTCGAAACGCTCGACGCAAAAGGGCAGGGATCCCTCACGGATACCGCAGCCAGTGCCGCAGACGATTTCGAGACGGTGCAGCGCGCTGGCGATGACCTGGCCGCGATCCTTTATACCTCGGGCACGACCGGCCGCTCCAAGGGCGCCATGCTGACCCATGACAATCTCGTCTCCAATGCGCTGACCCTGAAGGACGTGTGGCGCTTCACGGCAGATGACGTGCTGATCCATGCCCTGCCGATCTACCACACCCATGGGCTCTTCGTGGCGAGCAACGTCACGCTGTTCTCCGGTGCGTCGATGATCTTCCTGTCGAAGTTCGACGCCGACGAGATCCTAGGGCTGATGGCCCGTGCCACGGCCCTGATGGGAGTGCCGACCTTCTACGTCCGCCTGTTGCAGCATCCGGGCCTCACCAGGGAGGCAGCGGCTGGGATGCGGCTGTTCGTGTCGGGCTCAGCGCCCCTGCTGGCCGAAACCCATCGCGAGTGGAGCGCCCGCACCGGTCATGCCATCCTCGAGCGCTACGGCATGACCGAGACGAACATGAACACCTCCAACCCTTATGACGGAGACCGGGTGCCCGGCGCCGTCGGTCTGCCGCTGCCCGGCGTTTCGGCCCGCATCACTAACCCGGATACCGGCGAGGAGCTGGCGACGAACGAGATCGGCATGATCGAGGTCAAGGGCCCGAACGTGTTCAAGGGCTACTGGCGCATGCCGGAGAAGACCGCATCCGAGTTCCGCCCGGACGGCTTCTTCATCACGGGCGACCTCGGCAAGATCGACGAGCACGGCTACGTGCACATTCTCGGGCGCGGCAAGGACCTTGTGATCACCGGTGGCTTCAATGTCTACCCGAAGGAGATCGAGGACGAGATTGATGCCATCCCCGGCGTGTTCGAGAGCGCGGTGATCGGCGTCCCGCACAAGGACTTCGGCGAAGGGGTGACGGCAGTCATCGTCCGCTCCAAGGAGGCAGAGGTCGACGAGAGGTCGATCCTGGCGGCGCTCGAAGGCCGCCTGGCGAAGTTCAAGCAGCCCAAGCGCGTGGTCTTTGTCGATGATCTGCCGCGCAACACCATGGGCAAGGTGCAGAAGAACGTTCTGCGTGAGACTTTCTCTGACCTTTATGGGGGATAGGCACGCTCCACTTAGGCGGACGTGCCGAGGAACTCCTCGTAGGGTCCAAATGGTCTCACCGCTTGGAATGAATAACGCGTGTCTGAGCGGTGAGCCTGAACTGTTTCAGTGGTTGTGAGAGTTGGGCGGCTCAGACGAATAACTTCAAGCACGCAAGGGAGATGTCGATGAGAATTGTCCTGTTGGGTCCACAGGGGGCTGGGAAAGGAACGCAGGCAGCGAGGCTGGCCGAACGGTTCGGGATTCCGACATTGTCGACAGGCGACATGCTTCGCGCTGCTGTCCTCGCTGGAACTCCGGTAGGTCTCAAGGCCAAGGAAACGATGGATCGCGGCGAACTCGTGTCAGATGAGCTGGTCGTTGAGATCATCTCCGACCGAATCGGGAAATCCGATGCCAAGCGGGGCTTCATTCTCGACGGGTTTCCCCGCACGGTTGCGCAGGCCGGGGCGCTCGACGCCTTGCTGGCACAAAGCGGCCTCGAGCTCGATGCGGTCATAGAATTCAAGGTGGACGAGGATACTCTCCTGGCCCGGATACTGGGACGTGCGCGGGAAGCGGAGACGGGAGGCATACCCATTCGGAATGACGACAATGCCGAGACCTTCCGGACCCGGTTCGATGCCTATCGGAAGCAGTCCGCACCCTTGTCCGCTTACTATGCGAACAAAGGCTCCCTGAGGACCGTTGATGGCTTGCAGCCAAGGGATGATGTCACTCGGCAGATTTTTCCATTACTCGTATGCTAAAATTCCTCTCTCGGAAATCGGCAATGAGAAGATGCGGCACGGAGCAGCTCCGGTATCGCAGTTTGAAACGAGCACGATGAACCCACTCGGAAGCGTTCGGCAAGCGGCGAGACCGTAGCGCTGGTTGACGGGCATGGTTCGATCTGGAGGCAGCGCTTGATGGCCGGCTTGCTTCCACCAGCCTGGACATCACCGGGGGAGGAAATCGAGCCAACGTTCATGCGACCATGTGCCGACTGCATGACCAACATGCAGCTTTCACTGTTCTGAACCGTCGGCCGAGTAGCCATATGGGAGGAGGAAACGCTCAAGGATCAACCCATCCTAGTAAGGAGTTCGTTCCTTGACGATCATTGCCCTCCTCGGTCATTCGTTGGCCAATCTACGACACACGTCAACCCCGCTCAGCCAGCGGAAAAATCACTCCCGTATCAACGGAAGCTACGGCCTATGGACCCCTTTGGTTGCGGCCCGTACGGCAGAGGCGGACCTCCTCGTCAGTGGGTATGTCCCGCGCCCGGACAACGCGGCCGCCGGGGAGCCTGTCCGGCAACACGGAAATTGGGCGTTCCACCGCTGACACAGGTCCCGTTCGGATCGCATTCAAGGCGACAATCCGACCTTGGAGCGCCGTCGATCGTCGGTGGTCCAATCGGCTATCCGTTGTCGTGCTCAGGTCTGGTCCTCCGGCTGGAGTGTGTTCTCGATAGTGATACGTCGCGTCCCCGGTCAGGATCTCGGCCAATCCGTTGATCTCCTGGACCGCGCGGTCGACCTGACGGTACTGCGCGCCGCCGATCGGAATGTCCGCCAATGTCCGCGTGGGGAGATGGCCCGTCGGGCGCAGGGCATATCACCCTGCGTGGGTTCCTGGGAACAGGCTATCGCGGGCACGCCTCCTCGGACGCCGCATCCGGCATCGGTAACGCACCCTTCATCGAGCGTGACGCGACCATTTCCGCGGATGCAGGCGAAGGATTCACGGCGTGGCGATGCTTCAGTTCCCGCCAGTCACACTCCAAGGATTCCAACGCAATCGCTGCCTCCATCCGAGAAAAGGCCCGCCTTCCGTCACGGAGGGCAAGGCCTTGGGCGAAGCCTTGGTCTGAGATGGTTCGAACCCCCTGGCAGGTGACGCAACTATAAAGTGTACGCCTCGGAGAGTCAGGGTTTTCGCCAATTCGAGTCAGGATACCTCCGGGTTAGAGTCAGACTTCCGCACCCGGGGACAACACACACTGGGGAAAGTTCCCGCACGGACGAAAGACTGCGTGCTCCGCAACCCAGTCGCCCTGATCATCAACCAAGTTGCTCATCAAGTATCAACGAGCACTTTCGTTACAGACGCTGTTGGCTCCCGAAGGTCTGGAAATGGCATGTCCCGGACCTGGGCCATAGTTTTACGTTTGGGCGTTTCGCGGACGTTCATTAGCGCCAAGCAAGACTGTCCGGACTGAGCTTCAGCGTCAGCCAATCAGTCATGCGATCCTTTCCGCGACAATCAGCGTTTCTCCTCTGCGGGGCAGCGGGACCTTCGATCCGAATCAACCCAACCGGCTGCGGCCGCTGAAACAGCCGAACGGAGATCGATCATGACCGATGCAAGACAGACCAGCTTCGAGGTTCCTGCGCAGATGCGCGAGGGCGCCGAGTAAAGTCTCGAACAGGCCCGCCGGGCGCTGGACACCTTCCTGGGAGCAGCCCGGAGGGCCGCTGACACCGCTCGGGACGTAGCCCAAAGGACCTTTTCCTCCGCGGAGGAGAACATCCACGCTGCCCTGGACATGGCCGAACGACTTGTTCGGGCCAGGAACCCTCAGGAAGCTGCGCAGATCCAAGCGGAGTTCGTGCGCGCGCAGTTTGAGGCCATGCAGGCCCAGATGCGCGAGTTCGGCGCGAGCATGCAAGCGGCTCTGAGCCAAGCAAGCTCTGGTCAGACGAGCACCGACCAAACCGGCGGAACGGCAGGCTCAAAAAGCAGAAGTACCAGAAAATAAGGCCGAAGCAGCAGGAGCTCGAGATGATTTCGCTCCGGTCACTCCTTCTATGGCCGGGGCCGCACTCACTGGCGCCGTTGTCCTATCGTTCGAGCACATAAGTGCCTGGCGCGTCCTGCAGCGGTGGGTATTTCGAACTGCCCATGCGTGGTGGCGCGCTTTTCCGGCCCGAGCGAGCAGAAAGCCACGCCGTCCAGTCCGGCCACCAGCTGCCCTCGTGGCGCGTCGCACTCTGCAGCCACTGCTCGGGGGTGGTGGCCGGCGCATCACCGGCCTCTTTGGTCCAGTAGGCGCCTTTGCCACCGGGAGGATTGACGCTCCCGGCAATATGGCCACTGGAGGCCCGCACGAACCGCACGTCACCGCCAAACAGCTGTGTGACGCGCCAGGCGGCGTCCCAGGGCACGATGTGGTCTTTTTCTGCCCCCACGGCATAGGTGTCCTGGCGAATGTTGCCGAGATCGATCGCCTCGTCCTTGAGCGTGATCTTGCCCGGCTCGATCAGATTGTTCTCCACATAGGTGTTGCGCAGATACCAGCTATGGGCGGCCCGGGTCATGCGGGTGCCATCGCTGTTCCAGTACAGGAGAT